>CAZXFZ010000070.1:0-5572 GCA_964640285.1 uncultured Rhodoluna sp. | reverse complement strand
TTGAGGTCGATGAACTCAAAGCTGGCGTGTGCGTTTGCCAGTATGAGCCCGGTAATCCGCCTGACCATCGCCAGTCACTGATACGCGAAACCGTTTTGCTCGGGGCGACCAATGGCACCTCTGAAACCGCTTCAAGAGTTCCGAGTGTTCCTCCTGCTGAAGTCAATCCCAGAGTGTTCCAGCCGAAATAGGTTTCAATCGCTACCGGGGTTGAACCAGCGAGTAGTTCAGTGCGCACATAGGCTCCATAGCTATCGCGGTTTTCATAGAGGCGGTAGTCGCTGGAAGACAGACCCAGTGCCTTCATCGTTGACGTCGCAAAAGCCTTGATCTTTGCCGAACCTGGCAAGAGGCTGGCATCCGGAGCAGTGTTGTCGTATTCGACGCAACCTTCAGCGGCCTCGCGAAGGCACTTTGGCGCAGGGTTCATGCTCGGGTCATAGAAATTCCAACTCGGTGCTGCACTCCAGTAGAGCCAGATTGCCTTTTCGGTTCCGTCGGTTTTTCCGATTGTGTAGGTCACAAACTGATTCGAATCGCCTGATTCTTCTCGCACGATTGGGCCATCAACGTTGAAGATTTCAGCCAGCTGCTTCAGGATGCGCTCGGGCGAACTTGGTGCCACGAGACGGTATGCCATACCGCGATCTTTCCAATCGGAATCTAGATCGCTCGCTGCGCTGTATTCGAAAGATTGGCCGAACCAGAGTCCGATTTTCGCATCCCCGCCGGCAAGTGTTGAACTCTCACTCATGCCTGCAGACAGTTTTTGTGCCGAGTTAGCCGATCCTCCGCTGGCCAACGAAAACAGGGGAGTGGTGGGCTTAGAGAGAGTGCCGACCGTAGCACCAACTGCCAGAGCTATTGCCGCGGTTGCCGCGATTGGGGCTGCCCAGCGAACAGTCGGTTTGCGAAGCTTCCAACTCAGACCGAAACGAGCCCTGGAAGTTGAAGATTTCGCAGTTGCGCGCCAAAGAATCGCTTCATCGGCCTCAGGTAAATCCTGATTCGCGAGTGGATCGTGGGCCTTCAGGTTGTCCACTAGATTGTCTGAGCTGAAGTCTTTGTTTTCTTCCATACCAATTGATATGTCAGTCGGACTCGAATTCTTTCATTAGCTTCAAAAGTTTTTTTCGAGCTCTTGAAAGCCGAATTGTGGCAGCGTTCACCGAGGTTCCAAGTGACTGGGCCAATGACTTCGCATCTAGATCTTCGAAGGCCACCAGCGCAAGCACCTCGCGGTCGGCTTGAGAAAGTTTGTTCCAACTGGCAACTAGTCGGTTGCTCAGCAGGTGAGATTCGAAGCCCGGATTCATGTGCTCGCTACGTCCAGCTCCTGGTGTCCTGCCTGACCTGTCATCATCGAGTGCAAGCTCTGGCTTCAGTTCTAAGAAAACCGGTTGCGTTCGTTGCTTTCTCAGGTGGTTTTTCACCAGCAAGGATGCGATTCGCAGCAACCAAGGCAATTCGTATCCTGCCGGGCACTGCTGGCGCTTGGTCCATGCGATTGAGAAGACTTCGTTGAGCAGCGGGTCTATTTCGTGTCGGTCTACACGCCTCGCCAAATAGCGCATCACAGGCTGAAGGTTTTCGCGATGCAAGGCCACAAACTCGAGGTCTGTCATCGACTGCTTGGCCATGCTTCGAGCCTAAATGAAAATAGGCTTGAGGAATGCTCTTTCTGCTTCCACCCTCTGAAACCAAGGCCACCGGTGGCATTCCGCTGACTTTGGAACAGGTTGCCCTGACTTTCAGCACGCTAAATTCCGCGCGCGATGAGGTTGCGCAGAGGCTTGCAGCTGCATCAAAAGACGAGCAGTGGGCTGCACGAGCCTTGAAACTGAGTCAAAAGCAGCTCAGTGAGCGCGAACACAATTACGTGCTCTACTCAGCACCTCTGATGCCGGCAATTGACCGATACACGGGTGTGCTCTTCGATGCCCTGCACGGACGAGGGCTCAAGGGATCAGGCACCGAAAACAATCGCCTTGGCACTGAACAATTGGCGGCCGCGAAACATTTGGTGTTGATTCAATCCAGCCTGTTTGGGTTGATCGGGGCAAGCGATTTGATTCCGAACTATCGTTTCTCGGCAAGTGCCAGACTTCCCGATTTCAGCTTGCAGAAACACTGGGCTGAGGCGCACCAGGTTATCTGGCACCGAATTGAACACGAAACCCTAATCGACCTGCGCTCCAAGTCTTATGCGGCTTTAGCCCCGATTCCAGAACACATCCAAAGTTATGCACTAGATGTGGTTCTCGAAAAAGCTGACGGTTCGCGCGAGCAACTAAATCACTTCAACAAGAAAGCGAAGGGGCAATTCGTTCGGGCCTGTTTGGATCTTTCGCTCGAAACGCAGGATGCCGCCTTGTCGCTGGCACACCTGCAAAAGGCTGCTGCGAATGCGGGTCTTGGTTTCGAACTCGACGGACTCAACATTACGCTCGTGGCTAAGTCGCTTTAGCGGCTAGGACAGTTCGGCGCGTCGAAAACAACCCGGCGCGTGGTCTTTCACAAGCCCAGTTGCCTGCATCAGCGCATACATTGTGGTTGAGCCGACGAACTTGAAGCCAAGCTTTCGCAAGGCCTTAGATAGTTGATCAGACTCTTCATTGGTGGCTATCCACTCGAATCCTTCTGCCGAGCGTTCGCGTTTCGCTTCAGCCGGTGCGTGACTCCAAACCATTTCACTCACCGAGATGCCGGCCTCCTGCAGATCAAGAATCAGCCTGGCGTTGTGAATGGTTGCCTCAATCTTTGCTCGATTTCGAATGATTCCCGGATCCTGCATCAACCGCTCGACGTCTGCCGGTCCAAAATTCGCAACCTTCTCGATGTCGAATCCGGCGAATGCTGCCCTAAATCCCTCACGCCGCTTGAGGATGGTGATCCATGACAGGCCGGCCTGAAATCCCTCGAGGGCTATGCGCTCAAACATTTCGCGGTCACCCGAAACTGGAACGCCCCATTCGGTGTCGTGGTACTCGAGGTAAAGCGAATCGTCGCCGGGCCAAGCGCAGCGGGTTTTTCCATCGGGATAATCCCGAGTCAACGGAGAGGCCATTACTCGACTGAGCTAATTTGCTCGAGCCCCAGAAGTTTGCGTTTGGTTGGAAGACCTTCTCCACCTGAGTAGCCGGTGATTTTGCCGCTAGCTCCTAAAACTCGGTGGCAGGGGACCACCAGTGGCACGGGGTTAGCTCCTACCGCACCACCTACCGCGCGCGCAGCCTTGGGCTTGCCGATACGGGCAGCGATATCTGCGTAGGTCAGAGTTTCACCAAATTTGATCTGGTCGATGATTTGCCAGACAGACTTCTGAAACTCGGTGCCGCGCAATTCGAGTGGCAGGTCGAAAACTTTTCGTTTGCCCGCGAAGTACTCGAGCAACTGATCTTTCGCCAGATCGAGGCTTGAATCACTTCCAAGTTTCTGAACGGGAGCGCTATCGATGGTGATAGCGACAAGTTTGCCGCGTTCGGCATACAGATTCACAAATCCGACTTCGGTTTTAACGAAATCGGAGGAGTCGAACGATGTGTTTAGATTCATGCGGCAAGCCTTTCTTACCTGAATGCTAGCGGGATTAACGTGCAGAAATCTGTGCAAAACACGGCATCAAATGGCCAGGATTAGGCCGCACAGACATCGACTGCTAAGCAGTTGGCCAAAAGAAAAGGAGCGAGCCAAAATGGCTCGCTCCCAAACTTTAACCTCGGTTAGCGCATGGCCTTGCCCGCTTCGATGAGGCATCCTCTGAGAATGTCGGTGATCTCATCGAATTGGTCTGGTCCAATTGTCAACGGCGGTGCCAGCTGCACAACGGGGTCTCCTCGGTCATCCGAGCGACAGTAGAGACCCTCTTCGAACATCCGGTGCGAAAGGATGCCTCGAAGCAGCTTTGCGCGTTCGGCGTCGTTGAAGGTTTCCTTGGTGTCTCGGTCTTTGACCAGCTCAATGGCCCAGAAGTAGCCGACACCACGCACGTCTCCGACGATTGGGATGTCGTAGAGGCTTTCGAGTGACTCCTTGAAGGCCTTTTCGTTGCGCAGAACGTTGCCGATTAGGTCCTCCTCATCAAAGATGTTGAGGTTCTCGATTGCCACGGCTGCCGACACTGGGTGTCCACCATAGGTGTAGCCGTGAGGGAACAGGTTGGTTCCGCTCTTGAATGGCTCGAACAGCTTTTCGGCCACGAGCAAGGCACCGATTGGCGCATACGCCGAGGTCATGCCCTTGGCGCATACCAGCATGTCTGGCTCGAAGTCGTATCGGTTGGATGCGAACATCGCACCGACGCGCCCGAACGCATCGATGGTTTCGTCGGCGATAACCAGAACGTCGTACTTGTCGCAGATCTCGCGAACGCGCTTAAAGTAGCTCTTTGGTGAGGTGAAGCATCCACCCGAGTTCTGAACTGGCTCGAGGAAGAAGGCCGCGACGGTGTCAGGGTCTTCGAACAGAATCATTTCTTCGACGCGGTTAGCGGCCCACTCAGCGAACTCCTCCTCGGTGGCGAAGTCCTCTTGAGCGCGGTACCAGTTGGTGTTCGGCACGCGGAAAGTGCTCGGCACCAACGGCTCAAAGGCCTTCTTCATCGAAGGAATTCCGGTGAGCGAGAGCGCTCCGTGCGAGGTGCCGTGGTATGCGACAGCGCGGGTGAGCACCTTGTGCTTGGTTGGCTTGCCGATCAGCTTGAAGTACTGCTTAGCTAGCTTCCACGCAGTCTCGTTGGCCTCGCCACCGCCCGTGGTGAAGAAGACCCTGGATAGGCTCTTTGGCGCATACGACAGCAAACGCTCGGCAAGTTCAATGCCGGGTTCGTGTGCGTGTGACCACAGCGGGAAGTAATCCAGCTGCTTCATTTGGGTGGCGGCCGCCTCGGCCAAACGTTCGCGGCCGTGGCCTGCGTTTACTGAGAACAGGCCCGAAATACCGTCGAAGTATTTCTTGCCGTTGATGTCCCAGAAGTGGTGGCCGCTCGCGCGGGTGATGATTGGCATCTCGCCACCTCGCTCAAAAAACGGGCTGTGGCGAGTGAAGTGCAGAAACAGGTTGTCTTTTGCAGCCTGCTGCAGCATCTTCGGGGTTACTGGCTCTCCGCTCTTTCGAGCGTCGAGGATCGGTGTGGCACGGTCTGCTGCCGCGTTGGCCGGCTTGGCCGGAGCCTTGAACGCAGTCTTAATGCTGCGCACAAGCTTGCTTGCTTGGCTTTCCTTGGTTGCCATTGGGTATCACTCTTTACATGTGGTTTGTTTGGGAACCTATCTGGTTCCCCAGTTGTAGAACTGCTTGTGCAACTTCAAGTACACGAAGGTTTCGGTAGAAGTTACTCCGGGCAGCGTCCGGATTTTTGTGTTGACGAGATCGATGAGTTGGTCATCATCCTCACAGATCACCTCAACCAAAAGATCAAATGAACCAGCGGTCATAACCACATAGTCAACCTGGGGCATTGCGGTTACGGCTTCGGCTAGTTCTCTAGTGTCGCTGGATGCCTTGATACCGATCATTGCCTGACGACTGAACCCCATTTGCATTGGATCGGTGACCGCAACGACTTGCATGA
>CAZXFZ010000069.1:0-5682 GCA_964640285.1 uncultured Rhodoluna sp. | reverse complement strand
CGTGAAATCGGGGTGTCGCCTACCTTGCGTGCCTCAACCATTGCTGCCTCGCTTTCGCCGTCATAGAAGCACAGGCACTTGACCATGTCTTCGCGAACGTAGGTGCGCAAAAACTTTACGTCGGTGATGTCGTTGTAAAGCGGTGACTTCTCTTTTTTGCGAGCGAGGTATTTGTCCATCGTCAAACCTTCAGGAAAGTCCCATTCGACGAGGTACTGGCCCGGCTTGCGCAATTTCTTAACGTCTTCCAACTCGGCACCAACTAGACGCACCTGGGCCAGGTCATCCACCTTGAAACCTTCTTCGCTCAAATCGGCTCGCAACGAGACCTGGTCTTCGTGCTGGATTACGGCAAAAACTCGCGCGTGGTCGGCGGTCACCTGACTCTCGATGAACTCACCGCCAGACTTGGCAGCGGCGGTTTCGATTGAACTCAGGACAGAATCAAATGATCCGTCGGATGCGTTCGAAGTGGTGTCAAGCTCTGCAACAAATAGCGACAATTCAGGGTTCCGTTCGTTGAGGTTACGAACGAAAAGTTACCTGCGATTTAGGGGCTTTGGGCTTGTGTTACAAAGCGTTTAGGGTTGTTACCTTTTGTGACAAAACCCCTTGCGAGGCACCGAAAAATCCTCGAGCTCGAAGACCTGCTAATCAAGCATCTGGCTGGATGCCAATTGGCGATAAAGCGGTGTGCTTTCGAGCAGTTGAGCGTGGGTTCCGCTGCCGATAACTTTGCCGTTTTCGAGCACGATAATCTGATCGCTGTCGATCACCGTCGAGAGGCGGTGGGCGATCACGATCATGGTGCGGTTTCGGGCGACCGCGTCAATCGCATCCCGCATCATCTGCTCGTTTAGACCATCGAGTGCCGAGGTGCTTTCATCGAGCAGCAGAATCGGCGGAGCCGCGAGCAGCGTGCGTGCAATAGCCAAGCGCTGACGTTCACCGCCCGAGAGCATGATTCCGTTTTCGCCGACCTCGGCGTCTAGTCCGCGGCTGTCGCGCTCGAGCACGCCGAGCAGGTTGACCTCTTCAAGCACCGTGCGAAGCTGCTCGTCAGTTGCGTCAGGAGCACCGATCAGCAGGTTTTGGCGAATCGAACCAGCGAGCACCGGGGCGTCCTGTTCGACGTAACCGATTTGCGACCGCAGGTATTCGCGACTCAGAATTCGGGCAGGCACGCCACCCAGCAGAATCTCGCCCGAGGTCGGCTCATAGAATCGCTCGATCAGACTGAACGCGGTTGATTTGCCCGAACCAGACGGCCCAACGATGGCAACTCGTGTGCCTCGCGCAACCTGGAACGAGACATCCTGCAGCACCTCGGCATTCGGTTCGGGCAGGTTTCCGTCGGCATCGGGAACCGGGGCATAGGCAAAGCTCACGTTCCTAAATTCGATGGCCGTCTTGTGGGTTTCGGGCGTCGCCTCTGCAACGGGCTTGGCGCTGCCCGATTCGTCATCGTTTTCGAGTGGCAAATCCAAAATCTGCTGGATGCGTGCCAGCGCACCGAGAGCCGACTGAACCGCGCTGTATGCGCCAAAGGCCTGGCCAAGCGGGCGAACCATAAGGAACATCAGCAAGATAAAGGTCACCAGATTGGCAACGCTGGTTTCGCCAGCGGCAACTCGATAACCACCAACGCCAAGCACCACGATGAAAGCACCGTTTGCCGCGATGCCTGCAATAGGCGTGACGTATGCGTTCAGACGGGCAATCTTCACGCCCTGCTTGTATGCGTTCTCGGCATCCTTGGTGATTGCCTCAGACTCACGCTTTTCGGCACGCGCTGCTCGAATGGTTCGTACTGCCGAAAGTGCGCGCTCGACAGCGGCGGCCATGTCGCCCACGCGCTCCTGGGCCTTTGTGGTGGCCGACTTGATTTGGCGGCTGGTGATGCCGATTGCGGCTACCGCTATGGCGATCATGACGAGGGTCAGGCCGAGCAGCAGCGGGTCGATGATTGCCATCGCGATCATAGAACCAACAAAAATCAGGATGCCGCCGGCCGCATCCACGAGCCCCTGAGTGAGCACCGCTCGCAGCAGCGTGGTGTCGCTGCCAACTCGCGAAACCAGATCGCCGGTGCGTCGCAGGTCATACTCGACGATTGGCAACCGAAGCAGGCGAGTTGCCAGCTTGCGTCGTGCCGACAAAACGACACCCTCGCCGGCCCGGGCCAAAACGAAATACATCCAGCCGCTGGTAACGGCGGTGGCCAGAACGATCAGCACCAGGGCAACCACGATGCCCGTCACGTTATCGCCAGCCTGAACTGCCTTGATAACTTCGCCAACTACGAGTGGTTGCGCGAGGTTCACCGCTGCACCAACAATCGACAGCACGACCGCCAAATAGAGGGTCGGCTTGTGCTCGAGAAGGTACGGCCAAAGTTGCTTGAATTTAGCCTTTGGTCCGTCGTTCTTTGCTGAGGGCTGTGCGTTGCCGCGGCGGCCTGGCCTCATCATGCTCATAACTGAACTAACTCACTTCTTCTAGCATCGGATTTCCAAGAATACGCTCGTTCAACAGGTAGTTGATCTCTTGAAGGCTTAGGGCTTCGGTGTATGCCGTGTTGCGATAGAACCGCGAAAAGTCGACCTGCTGAAGCGCCGATAGCGCTTCTGGGTGAACCAGTTTCAGAAACATCTTGGTCGAGTTTGGCTTGCGAACGATTTCGGTGTTCACCTTGCCGCAGTTGAACCCAAAAACATCAAGCGCGATGTCTGCATCCTCGGGTGTCGTCTTTTGAATCAGGCCCATGTCTGTCACTCGATAAATGGGGCGTTGGCGAGTTTCGTCTCGGCGCCAGATTTGAAAGCAGGTGTTTAGGCGCAGTTGTCGGCTGAGCAGTTCGCCGGCTTCGTCAACATAGTCAACCTGGATGTCGTGGTCGGCCACGAGGTGAAACCGCCGATCCAGCCGATTCAGCACCGACCACTTGCGCCACGAGCGGGGCACCACGAAGGCGATGTATTCGCAGTGGTTAGCGGCCTTATTGAAGAAGGGAATGCTCAGTGCGTTGTTGCGGCCGAATGGGGGATTGCTCAGCGCGAGCGCATCCTGCAAATCAAGTGTTTGATTCAAAAAATCGGCGTGGATGACGCCTTCGAATTTCGGCTCGATGTCGAAGCTCACCACTCGTGGCGCACCAGCCGCCAACGCGGCTTTGATGAATGCACCTGTGCCGCCGGCTGGCTCCAAAACTGTTCTGTTCTCTAGAGATCCAACGACGTCGCGAAGCTCGCCAACCAGTCGCTCGGCTAGGTCAGTGGGGGTGTAGAACTGCTCTTTGCCGGTTACCCTGCGATTGCCCAACGGGGTTGGACGATTATCGACTCGGGCTGCGTTCACTCGCCAAGGATATCAGCGGAGTGCTTGAGTTTTCGATGTGGGGAATCAATGCCGAACCCTTGTGGTTGGCAGTTTCATGAGCAAAAAACTAGGCGTTGGCGACTCCGTTCCAAGCTTCAGTTCGACTGACGAGAACGGCAATCTGGTTTCAGACCAGTCCCTACTCGGGCGCAAATATGTTCTGATGTTTTACCCAAAGGTCGAGAGCCCAGGCTGCACTTTGCAGGCCTGTCAGATTCGCGACGAGTATGACGACATCAAAGACCTCGGTTTCGAAATTTTCGGCATCTCGCACGACACCGCAGAACAGCAGAAGAAGTTTCAACAAGGGCACTCGCTTCGCTACCCGATGCTCTCTGACAAGTCGGGCGCACTGCACGCGGCATTCGGCATCGACAAATTCGCTCACGCCTTCGCTTTTCTTTCGGGTGGCAAGAGTCGCACCACAATAGTCGTGAACGAGCAAGGCAAGGTTGTCACCGCTTGGTATGGCGTCAACTCGGTCGGTCACGCGACACGCCTGCTTTCTGTTTTGCGCAAAAACGCCTAGGTCGTTAGTCTGAAGGGCTGCCCAGATTTTGGGCAGCCTAAGTTCTCAATGCAGAGAGATTTTCTTCATGACTGAAAACATGATTGTCGCGCGTGACTTGACCAAGAAGTACGACGACTTCGTGGCCGTTGACGGCATCAACTTCGCGGTAAAGCGCGGCGAGGCCTTCGGTTTGCTTGGCCCCAACGGCGCTGGCAAATCGACCACCATGCGCATGATCGCATCCACCTCGCAGCGCACCTCGGGTGACCTCGAGATTTTGGGCAAAGACCCAAACAAGCACGGCCCAGAGATTCGGGCGCACCTCGGAGTTGTTCCTCAGCAAGACAATCTCGACTGGGAGCTCAAGGTCTGGGAGAACCTATACATCTATGGTCGCTACTTTGGTCTGGCGCGCAAGTTTGTCAAGACCAAGATTGATGAGCTTCTGGCTTTCGCGCAGCTCGAAGAAAAGCGCAACGTCAAGACCGACTCGCTCTCGGGTGGAATGAAGCGCCGCTTGACGATTGCCCGCGCACTAGTCAACGAGCCAGAGATCTTGATGCTCGATGAGCCAACCACCGGCCTCGACCCGCAGGCTCGCCACGTGCTCTGGGACCGCCTGTTCCGCCTAAAGGAGCAGGGCGTAACCCTGGTCATCACCACCCACTACATGGATGAAGCCGAGCAGCTTTGCGACCGTCTCATCGTGATGGACAAGGGCAAGATTATGGCCGAGGGTTCGCCAGCCGATCTGATCAAGCAGTACTCGAGCAAAGAAGTGCTCGAGGTTCGCTTCGGTTCAAGTCGCAACCAGGAAGTTGCCGCCGCCATCAAGGCCGCCAACATCGGCGACCGCATCGAAGAGCTGCCAGATCGCATTCTCGTTTATAGCGAGGACGGCGAGGCCGAACTTCGAAAGATTCACGGCATGGGTCACGAGCCGCTCACCTCGCTGGTTCGTCGCAGCTCGCTCGAAGATGTCTTCTTGCGCCTGACCGGCCGCACGCTGGTCGATTAGGCAAAGGCTCGGAGAAATCTATGTTTGATCAAACTCAAACTCAGCAGCAGTCTGCCGGCTACAGCTGGCAGGGTGCACCGGCCATCGTCGACCTGAAAAAGGCCATGACATGGGGTGGTTGGTTCGTCGCCGAGTATCGTCTGCGCAACATGACCAAGTGGATTGGAGCGATCTTCGCTTTCGGTCTGGGAAACCCGATCATGCTGCTGCTGTCAATCGGCATTGGCATCGGCGCGCTCATTGATTCGAGTGGCAACGCGGCACTCGGTTCAGCGCCTTCATACCTCGTGTTCTTGGCCCCAGCCCTGCTAGCCAGCGCAGCCATTCAGGCCGCGATGGATGAGACCTCGTTTCCGACCATGCAGGGATTTGTCTGGGACAAGTCCTTCTTCGCGATGAACTCGACCCAGCTGACTGGCAACTCAATCGTGCAGGGCATCATGATCGCATCCTTCTTTAGATGCGTGCTAACGGTGTTCATGTATGAGGCGATTCTGCTTGCCTTCGGCGCAATCACTTGGAACTCGCTGCCGGCACTGACCTGGACTTCGATTCTCGCCGGACTGGCTCTCGCATTCGCGGTGCTCGCGGTGACCTCGTATGTCAAGCAGGGTGACGGCTTCTTCGGTATCGTTGGGCGATTCGTGATTGCCCCGATGTTCATGTTCTCGGGAACCTACTACCCGCTCGACATTCTGCCGCTTCCGCTGCAGGTGGTCGGGTGGATTTCACCGCTGTGGCACGCAACCAATCTTGGCCGCGAGCTCAGTTACGG
>CAZXFZ010000068.1:3929-5727 GCA_964640285.1 uncultured Rhodoluna sp. | reverse complement strand
CGCACACGTTCTGCCTGTTCCGCTGATGAACATCATCAACGGTGGCGCTCACGCTGACACCGGTGTCGACATCCAAGAGTTCATGATTGTTCCACTCGGTGCCGAGACCTTCAGCGAGGCAATTCGTTGGGGCGTTGAGGTTTACCACGCACTCAAGGGTCTGCTGGCTTCGAAGGGCCTAGCAACCGGTCTTGGCGACGAGGGTGGTTTCGCACCTGAACTTCCAACCAACGCCGCAGCGCTTGACCTCATCTCAGAGGCAGTTGCAAAGGCTGGCTACAAGCTCGGCACCGAGATTGCACTAGCGCTTGACGTTGCTGCAACCGAGTTCTACAGCGGAGCAACTGGCAAGTACACCTTCGAGGGTCAGGAGCGCACCACCGAAGAGATGATCGCTTACTACGCAAACCTCGTTGCTAACTACCCACTGGTTTCGATCGAAGACCCACTAGCCGAGGATGACTGGGCTGGCTGGACCAAGATCACCGCAGAGCTGGGCACCAAGGTTCAGTTGGTTGGCGATGACCTCTATGTAACCAACCCAGCCCGCCTGCAGAAGGGCATCGACGAGGCAGCCGGAAACGCGATTCTCGTCAAGGTCAACCAGATTGGCACCCTGACCGAGACTCTGGATGCAGTTTCGCTAGCCCAGCGTCACGGCATGAAGGCCATCATCTCGCACCGTTCGGGCGAGACCGAAGACACCTTCATCGCCGACCTAGCGGTGGCAACCAACGCCGGCCAGATCAAGACCGGTGCACCTGCTCGTTCAGAGCGCGTAGCCAAATACAACCAGCTGCTGCGCATCGAAGAAGAGCTGCAGGATGCCGCCGTGTACGCCGGACGCTCGGCGTTCCCACGTTTCAAGGCCTAATCGCTTTAGCCTTGAGTCGTGGCCAAAAGACCAGCCCCTAAGCCAAGCGCAACCCGTCGCACGAGCAAGTTCTCGGCGGCGGGTTCGCGCGCGTCTGCGGGCAAGGTCAGCGCTAGAAACGGCGACAGAAAGCCCAAGGCTGCTCCGGTCGTGCCGGGCTTAGATTTGATGCGAAACATCAACTTTTCGCTGTATCACCTGACGCTGTTCGGGATCATCATTTTCGGTGTCATCTCGCTCGAACCCCACGTCAAAACCTGGGTCGAGCAACAGCAGCAGATTGCCGCACTGAGTGCCGAGGTGGCCCAGGCCAAAAAGGATGTCGCCGACATGCAAGAAGAGCGAGTTCGCTGGGATGACCCGGTCTATGTTCGCTCGCAAGCACGTGACCGCCTGTATTACGTGATGCCAGGTGAGGTCTCATACCTGGTGATGGATGCCGACGGCGTTGACACGAGTGACACCACCGGAACCGTCGGGGCGCAAATGGCCGATGCCCGCAACACCCCAGAGATCACCGCTCAGATTCGCGAGACCAAAGACAACTGGGTCGACAGCCTGCTCTACAAGGTCGTGCACTCCGGCCTAGATGAACCAAAACAGGAGACCAAGTAGATGCCGCTAACCGAAGCCACCGAGGCTGATATCGCCGAGGTGTCGCGTCAACTCGGGCGACCCGCGCGCGACATCGTATCCATCGCCGCTCGCTGCGTTTGCGGCAATCCAACCGTGGTGCAAACAGCACCGAGGCTCTCACATGGCGAACCTTTTCCGACCATGTACTACCTAACTCACAAGGGTGCAACCGCAGCCGTTTCGGCGCTCGAGGCATCCGGTTTCATGGTCGAACTGCAGAACTTGCTGGCCGAAGACGGCGATGTTGCCGATGCCTATCGCCGCGCTCACGCCGCATACTTGGCCGAG
>CAZXFZ010000068.1:684-3919 GCA_964640285.1 uncultured Rhodoluna sp. | reverse complement strand
ATCGAGGGCATCAGTGCTGGCGGGATGCCCACTCGCGTCAAATGCTTGCACGCACTCATTGGGCATGCGCTCGCCGCTGGCCCGGGCGTCAACCCAATCGGAGACCTGGCTCTCGAGGCCTGTTCTTGGCAACCAACCCGCTGCGCCTGCTAGGGCAACCACCACTACTAAGAAGGTAAATTAGAAGATATGTCGCAAAACAAGATCGGCGCTGCTGCGCCACGCATCCTTATCGTAGGTGGCGGTTACGCCGGTTTCTACACCGCATTCAAGCTCGAGAAGCTGCTTGGCAAGGGCGAGGCCGAGGTTACACTGGTTGACCCGCTGCCATACCTGACCTACCAGCCATTCTTGCCAGAGGTTGTTGGTGGCTCGATTGAGGCACGCCACGTGGTCACCTCGCACCGTCGCCACCTCAAGAAGACCAAGTTGGTTAGCGGCAAGGTCACCAACATTGATCACAAGAAGAAGGTTGCCACCGTTGAGGTTGACGGCCTGAAGCCTTACAAGCTCGAGTACGACCACGTGGTAGTGACCGCCGGTGCCGTCAGCCGCACTTTCCCGATTCCTGGTGTTGCCGACAACTGCATCGGCATGAAGGCAATCGAAGAGGCCGTCGAGGTTCGCAACCGCATCATCGAGAACATGGACAAGGCTGCTCAGCTGCCTGCTGGCCCAGCGCGCGACCGTCTGCTGACCTTCGTTGTCGTAGGTGGTGGCTTTGCTGGTATCGAGACTTTCGCCGAGATGCGCTCGTTGGTTTCTTACCTGCTGCGCTTCTATCCAGAGCTGACTTTCGATGACACTCACTTCCACCTGATCGAGGCCATGGGTCGCATCATGCCTGAGGTTTCGCTAGAGACCAGCCAGTGGGTGCTTGCCAACCTCGACCAGCGCGGTGCCAAGGTTCACCTGAACACCCAGCTGCAGTCGGCAGTGAACGGCAAGATCGAGCTTTCAACCGGCGAGAGCTTCGAGTCAGACGTCATCGTTTGGACCGCCGGTGTCATGGCGCATCCATTTGTTCGCAACACCAACTTGCCGCTGGATGAGCGTGGCCGCATCACTGCCAAGGCCAGCCTTCAGGTTGTTGACGGCGAGAAGGTAGTCGAAGGCGCTTGGACCGCCGGTGACGTATCGGCAGTGCCAGACCTTTCGGGTGGTGGCGTCGGTGGTTTCTGCGTTCCGAATGCCCAGCACGCTGTGCGTCAGGCCAAGCTTCTTGCGAAGAACCTGGTCGCTGCGATTCGTGGCGAGGGCATTCGCGACTACGTGCACTACAACAAGGGTGCCGTTGCTGGCCTAGGTGTCGGTGTTGGTGTATTCCAGTACAAGAAGTTGGCCATCAAGGGCTTCATCGCCTGGTGCATGCACCGCGGCTACCACGGTCTTGCTATGCCTATGTGGGAGCGCAAGATCCGCGTATTCGCGGGTTGGGTGTGGAACTTTGTTCTGCGTCGCGACATCGTTGGCATCAGCGCAACTCGCAAGCCTCGTTTAGCTTTCGAGACCTTCGCTTCACGTCCAAAGGCTTAGTCTGCGGATTGCGGGCATCCGCTAACTGGATGCCTGCCCCCATAGCCCAATGGCAGAGGCAGGCGACTTAAAATCGCTCCAGTGTGGGTTCGAGTCCCACTGGGGGCACATAACGAAAAGACCAGCGTCTGCTGGTCTTTTCGCTTTTTGCCGGTGCGCGAAGGCACACTCGATGGGCCACAAGCTTGGATGGGTTGACAGCCCTAGGGCTTGCAGGTGGCTCCAGCGACAGGATCAACGTTGTTGACCAAGTAGTCAACGAAAATCTTGGTCAGGCACTCGTTTTCGAATCCTGCCACCGGTGCGTGTTCGGTTCCCTCGTAGGTCACGAGCGGGCTCGAGAGCTCTTTTGCCGTCTTCTCGGCGAACACAAATGGCGTCACCGACTCATACTTCGAACCCACAATCAGAAGAGTCTTGCCCGAGGTGTTGGTGCGGGCCGGGTAGGTCTGCGGTGGGTCTGGAATTGAGTCGTCTTTGAAGGCAAAGTCGGCGAAGCTAACGGTTTTGTCTTCGCCGAAATACTGCCAACCGCTCGAGTCTGATTGCAGTTTGCTCCAGAATGGCGCAGCCTTGACCACGGCAGCGTGCATCTCTTTTTGCTGTTCGACAGTCAAGTCAGGCCAAGCGACATCCATCTGGTTGACAATCAACATCACCTCAAAGCTGTTGTCGCGAACCAGGTCTTTCGGCGAATACTCGGAGCGGCCGTTTAGGGCATCCACGTCATAGCCGTCGAGGTTCAGTCCGATCCACTCGAAAGTGCCATTCCATTTGTATTGCTTGAGTTCGTCGATTGCTTGATTGAATGCTGATTGGGCATCCTTTTCGGGGTAATAAGCCAGAGTCTGCAGACCCTTCAGGAACATCGCCTCGTTGCTGTAGAACTGGTTGTTTGCGGCATCGAACACCCTCATGCCGGCGAAGCCGACGAGCTGGTCGTCATCGCCCTGTTGCCTAATGTCGAGCAACAGCTGCTTGACCTCTGCAACTGAAATTTTGGCGTGTTTCGCATAGCCAGAAATCCAACCCATCAGTTTCTTCTCGAAGGATGCGGCTGAGCTGGCAACGTTTTCGATGTTGAACGGATCGGTGGAGGTTGGGCTGTCGAGAATGATCTTGCCCACGTGCTCGGGATAGGTCGAGACGTATGCGGCTGCGATGGTTGTTCCGTATGAGCTGCCCAAGAAATTGAGCGGTTCATCACCCGTGATGGTCTTGCGCATCAACTCGAGGTCGGCAACAACGTTGGCGGTTGACATTGTGTACCAGAGCGGATTGTCGGCAACGCACTTGTTTGTGTATGCATCAGAAAGCTCGATGCCCTCTTGCATCTCGGCCTCGCTCGCCGGTGACATTTCGCCAGCCCAATAGGTCACGTAGTCGGTTTCGGTGTCGCACTTAATCTCTGAGCCGTCTTCGAAATCTGAGAGATTCACACCACGCGGATCGAACCCGATGATGTCAAAGTGCTCAAGAACCTGAGAAGGAATGTTGATCCACTGAACCTGCTCGACTCCGGATTGACCGGGGCCACCAGGGTTGATGAATAGGGTTCCCAGTCGATCACCTGTGGCACGAAGCCGAGTCATAGCAATCTTGTAATTCGGCGCAGCTGTCGGTTCGTCGTAGCGAGCGGGTGCCAGCATGCTAGCGCAGTCAGTTTCACCCTCTTTGAACTGCTTTGACTGGCGGTCGG
>CAZXFZ010000068.1:0-637 GCA_964640285.1 uncultured Rhodoluna sp. | reverse complement strand
ACGACTTCCACTGAATGGTTTGCGCCTGAAAATCCTCGAGGGTCGTTGGTGTTGAAGTAGTGCAAGCGGAAAGCCCGGCCGCAGCAATCAGTGACCCAGTGACTGCACCGATGATTCTCACGACACTGCGCATGTTCGTATACCCATCCCTAATCCGAACGCTTTGATTTTCGTTTCGGTTGAGCCTAGCAAGGGGGAGTGACATCGGTTTGGATGCGCCCAGAGCGAACCCAGCAAATTCACAGCGAGCAGCAGGACTAAATGTCAAACCCAACACTTAGCATTGAGACATGGACATCCTGCCAATCATTCTGATCGTCGTCGCACTGATCGTCGTCATCTATTTCTGGAGCACCTACAACAGCCTCGTTCGCCTGAATGTTCGGGTTTTTGAGGCCTGGAGCGACATCACAATTCAGCTCAAGCGTCGTGCAGACCTAATTCCTAACCTGATTGAAACAGTTAAGGCATACGCCACTCACGAGCGCGAGGTTTTCGAGCGAGTGACCGCTGCTCGCGCGGCTACTGTGTCGCCACAGGTGCTCGAGCACCCAGCACAGGCCGCTGCAGCTGAAGGCGAGTTTGCCGGAGCACTAAAGAGTCTGTTCGCGGTTGCGGAGGCATACCCGCAGTTGCA
>CAZXFZ010000067.1:3546-5883 GCA_964640285.1 uncultured Rhodoluna sp. | reverse complement strand
AAGACCGGCGGAACCATCAACATCATCATCAACAACCAGGTCGGCTTCACAACCCCGCCTTGGGAGTCACGTTCAACGGTTTACTCGTCAGATGTCGCAAAGGGCATCCAGGCACCGATTTTCCACGTAAACGGTGATGACCCAGAGGCCGTGGTTCGTGTCGCACAGCTGGCATTCGAGTTCCGCCAGGAATTCAAGAAGGATGTCGTTATCGACCTAATCTGCTACCGCCGTCGCGGACACAACGAGGGTGATGACCCATCGATGACCCAGCCGATGATGTACAACCTCATCGAGGCCAAGCGCTCGGTTCGCACGCTTTACCTAGAGTCGCTGGTCGGTCGCGGCGACATCACTCGCGAAGAGTTCGATGCAGCCAACTCTGGCTTCCAAAACCTCCTGGAAAGCGCTTTTGCCGAGGTGCACGAGGCGATGTCGAAGCCTGCTGAGCTTCAGCCTCGCCCGGTTGGCATCGGAACCACCGCGAGCGACCACCCAACCATCGCTCGCCCAACCGCAATCGGTCGCGACCTCGTCGAACTGATCGGAAACGCCCACGCAAACCAACCGGCTGGCTTCAACGTTCACCCCAAACTGCAGCAGCTGCTTGCCAAGCGCGTCGAAATGTCGCGCGAGGGCGGCATCGACTGGGGCTTTGGCGAGTTGCTAGCGCTCGGTTCGCTGCTGGTCGAAGGCAAGCCGGTTCGCTTCGCTGGTCAGGATGCCCGCCGCGGCACCTTCGTTCAACGGCACGCCGTCTTCCACGACCGCGAGAACGGCCAGGAGTGGATGCCGCTTCGCAACCTGAGCGCCGACCAGGCCAAGTTCTACATTTATGACTCGCTGCTCTCGGAGTATGCGGCCATGGGTTACGAATACGGTTACTCGGTTGAGAACGAGAACGCTCTCGTGCTCTGGGAGGCACAGTTCGGTGACTTCGCTAACGGTGCGCAGACCATCATCGACGAGTTCATCTCTTCGGCCGAACAGAAGTGGGGCCAGCACTCGAGCGTCGTCCTGCTGCTGCCACACGGCTATGAGGGTCAGGGCCCTGACCACTCCTCGGCTCGCATCGAGCGTTACCTGCAGCTGTGTGCCCAGAACAACATGACGGTGGCTCAGCCATCGACTCCGGCTTCGCACTTCCACCTGCTGCGTCGACAGGCATACACCAGCCCACGTCGCCCGCTGATCGTGTTCACCCCGAAGTCGATGTTGCGCCTCAAGGCTGCATCCTCGAACGTTGAGGACTTCACCTCGGGTGAGTTCCGTCCGGTAATCAAGGATGAGCAGGGTCTCGACAAGTCGAAGGTCAAGCGCGTGCTGTTCTGCTCGGGCAAGGTCTATTGGGATCTTCTGGCCGAATCGCAGAAGCGTGGCACCGGCGACACCGCAATCATTCGTGTCGAGCAGCTCTACCCAACCCCGGTCGACGAGATCAAGGAAGCCTACGCCGAGTATCCTGGTGCCGAGCTTTACTGGGTGCAGGATGAGCCTGCAAACCAGGGCCCTTGGACTTACATCGGTCTGTTCCTGCCGCGCTACATGGATGGCCAAGTTGCCAAGCTCGTCTCGCGTCCAGCGAGCGCTAGCCCGGCAACCGGTTCGGCCAAGCAGCACGCTGTTGAGCAGGCCGACCTGATCGCACGCGCGTTCGCCTAAATCCAAACCAATCCGACTGATTTATCAAAACCAGGATGACCGAATCGCCCGAAACCCCGCGCAACACAGCTCGCGTGGTGGTGTTGGGCGATTCGCTTATCACGGCCGCCGGTGACTCCAAAGGGCTGGGCTGGCTGGGACGCGTGATTTCACGCACGCCGAATCAGAACCCTCGGGTCGATTTCTTTGAACTGGCAGTGCCAGACGAAACCACCGCGATGCTTGCAGAGCGCTGGGCCGCCGAAGTCCAGCGCCGGTTCAGCACTGCAACCGACAACTATTTGGTGCTGGCTCTGAGTAACGCCGACCCAGCAGCGGGAGTTTCACTCTCACGCAGCCGATTGAACGTGGCAACCATTCTGGATGAATGTGCTCGTGCCGGCATCAAGACCTTCGTGGTTGGTCCAACCCCGCATCGAAACCCCGAGCTAAACCGCGAGGTTGGCCAACTTTCGGCTGGATTCGAGGATGTCTGCAATCGCCGAGGCGTGCGATTTGTCGATTGCTTCAACCCGCTGGTCGAGCACGAGGGTTGGAATGAAGAGATCGCGAACTCGGAATACGGCATCCCTGGCCAGTTGGGATACGGCTTGATGGCTTGGCTGGTTCTCAACCGTGGCTGGTATGAGTGGCTTGAACTCGAGGCTCCGCAGGGCTAGAAGACGCGCCGCTTAG
>CAZXFZ010000067.1:2193-3536 GCA_964640285.1 uncultured Rhodoluna sp. | reverse complement strand
TGAACGACAGAGTCGGGAAAGAACTTTCGGGCACGTCAAAGAGCAAAAAGTCTTAGTGCTTTTCGCCAGGGTTTAGGCTGCGAATCTGATCCATAATGCGCTTGACCAGATCCTCTGGTGGCGCTTCGTCGCAAGCCTCTTTGATCACATTGTTGATCAGATTTTCGAAGTCGTAGTGGGCTTCGCAGTGATCGCAATTGGCAAGGTGCGCGGTGATCTCTTGGATTTGCTGTTCAGACAGGTGATTGTGCAGGTATTCGTGCACGTGAGCCTGTGTTTCTTGGCAGTCCATTAGTTCGCCTCCTTCTTGCCTTTGTCCGTTTCTGGGTCAACTGAATAACCCTCAGCGCGAGCATAATCTTCAAGCAATTTTCTTAGCAATTTCTTTCCACGAAAAAGCCGAGTTCCCACTGTGTTTGAAGGAACCCCCAAGATCTCGGCAATTTCTGCATACGAGTAATCTGCGACAACTGCATAGTAAACGACCAAACGGAACTCTTCTGGCAACTGCATCAAGGCTTGCTTGATGGTGCTAGCAGGCATATTGTCGATGGCTTCGGCTTCGGCCGAACGAGTGGAAGTCGCGGTCAACGACTCGGCGTCGCCCACCTGCCAATCTTCCATCTCCTCCAACCCACGTTTTGCGGTGTCTTTGTTGGATTTGTAATAGAAGTTCTTGGCAGTGTTTTCGAGAATCGTGGTCAACCAAGCCTTGAGGTTGGTGCCCTGCTCGAATTGGTGAAAGGCCCTGAATGCCTTGATGTAGGTCTCTTGAAGCAGATCTTCTGCATCTGAGTAGTTGTAGTTCATGCGAACTAGGGCAAGACCATAGAGGGTCTGCATGAGCGGAACCGCCTGCTCTTCGAATAGCCGGTTTAGTTCGGCGCGTTCCGGTTTTTGAGTCATCGTTTTTGAGTCTAGCGAGGTTGGGGCTGTTTCTGAGGGGTCCGGTGCTGGTATTTTTGAAGGCAATGACTTCTGACACCGCTCCCTGGCCCGCGCCGCTTGCAAACGCGCCACTTTCGGCCCGAGTTTCACTGCCCGGTTCAAAGTCACTGACCAACCGAGAGCTGCTGCTGTCGGCTATCGCCAGCGAGCCGACCCTGATTACCGCTCCGCTCGATTCACGCGACAGTCGCCTAATGATCGATGCATTGCGATTGCTTGGCACGACCATTGAAGCTCGAGACAACGGTGACCTTTTGATCACCCCTGGCGCGCTCAATCGTTCGGCAAAGATCGATTGCGGTTTGGCAGGAACAGTTATGCGTTTCGTGCCACCAATGGCTGCACTTGCTGATGCTGAAATCACTTTCGATGGCGACGAGGCTGCCCGCAAACGC
>CAZXFZ010000067.1:1555-2183 GCA_964640285.1 uncultured Rhodoluna sp. | reverse complement strand
AACGCCCGATGCGCACCACGATTGAGTCTCTTAGGGCATTAGGTGTGGCGGTCACCTGCGCGACCGAGGATGCCCCTGCGCTGCCATTCACGGTTCACGGCACGGGTTCGGTTCGGGGCGGGCAACTGACCATCGACGCGAGCGCATCCTCGCAGTTTGTCTCGGGCTTGCTGCTAAGTGCTGCTCGCTTCGACGACGGGCTAACCCTGACTCACGAGGGCGAGCACCTGCCTTCGATGCCGCACATCGAGATGACTCTCGAGTGTCTTCGCCAGCGCGGAGTAACCGTTTCGAACCCAGCCGAAGCGGTCTGGCGAGTCGAACCAGGACCAATCTCGGGTGGCCGCGTTGCGATCGAACCCGACCTCTCGAACGCCGGTCCATTTTTGGCGGCGGCCATGGTGTCAGGTGGCTCGGTAACCATTCCGGGCTGGCCGAGCAAAACCACCCAGGTCGGAGATGAGTTTGACGGCATCCTGCAGCAGATGGGCGCCTCGATTGTTCGCGACGAGCGCGGACTCACTTTGACCGGGCCTGAGGACGGCAAGATTCGCGGCATCGAGATTGACCTATCGATCGGTGGCGAGCTCACACCCGTGATTGCTGCGCTCGCGGCTATTGCTGAAAC
>CAZXFZ010000067.1:0-1545 GCA_964640285.1 uncultured Rhodoluna sp. | reverse complement strand
AAATCAACCGAATTGGCGGTATCGCCCGCGAAACCGAGGACGGACTCGAGATTGATCCGAGCCAAAACCTGCACGCAGAACTGTGGAACACCTACGAAGACCACCGCATGGCCACCGCAGGCGCAATCATCGGGCTTCGCGTGCCGGGCATCCTGATTGAGGACATCAAAACCACATCCAAAACCATGCCTGAGTTCGACAAACTTTGGACGTCAATGCTTGCGGAGCGAGCTTGAGCTGGCTCTATGAGCCCGACCCGGGTGAGCACGATCTCGACGAGACCGACGTTCGAGTGCGCCCAAACCCGAAGGGCAACAAACCTCGCACGAAAAAGCGACCAGAGCACACAGATGCCCCAACCGGAATGATTCTGGGTGTCGATATGGGTCGATATCGAGTGCTGCTGGCGGGTGAAAATCGCATGGTGGATGCCACTATGGGCAAAGAATTGCGCAAGGCCGGAGCTGTAGTTGGCGATGTCGTTGCCCTGGCTGGCGATACCTCAGAAACGGTCGGTGCGTTGGCCCGAATTGTGCGCGTCGAACCGCGCAAGACGCTGCTGAGACGCTCAGCCGATGACAGCGACCTCGTCGAGCGCGTAATCGTGGCGAACGCCGACCAGATGCTGGTCGTGCTCGCCATCGCAAACCCAGAACCGAGAACTCGACTGGTTGATCGATACCTCGCCGCGGCGTTCGATGCGGGTTTGAAGCCGATTCTGTGCATAACCAAGGTCGACTTGGCCGACCCAACCGAGTTTTTGGGCAACTTCGCCGGCTTGAGCATTCCTGTTGTGCTCAATCGCTCGGACTCTCCTTCTGTGGATGAGTTGCGGGCTCTGCTTCACGGGCACAGCACCGTAGTTGTTGGGCACAGCGGGGTTGGCAAATCTACACTCGTAAACGCGATCGTGCCGGGCGCAAACCTAGCCACAGGACACGTTAACTCAGTCACCGGTCGAGGCCGCCATACTTCGACCGCCGTTCGAGCAATCGCCCTAGATGAAAACGACCGCGAAGCTGGCTGGATCATCGATACACCGGGCGTGCGCTCGTTTGGCCTCGGTCACGTCAACATCGAAAACCTCATCAGATCGTTCGAAGACCTGTGGCGGGTTATCGAGACCTGCCCACGCGACTGCTCGCACCTTGCCGATGCGCCTGACTGCGCCTTGGATGACGCCGTGGCCGCCGGCAGTCTCGGCGAGGCCGGTGCCAGCCGCGTTGACTCGCTGCGGCGCTTGATGGCGAGCGCGAGCAGCGCATCCAGCGATGGCAACCGAGAATAAACTCTTGCTTGTGACCTACGAAGCCGACCTCGAATTCGCACTTGAACTGGCCGATGTTGCCGACCAGATTGCGCTTGAGCGGTTCACGGCGCAAGACCTCAAAGTTGAAACCAAGCCTGATCTCACACCTGTCACCGACGCTGACCGTTCGGTCGAGGCGGCACTCAAGGGGATGCTCGCCGAGCACAGAGCAGCCGATTCACTAATCGGCGAAGAGTTCGGCAGCTCGACCGGCTCTAACAATCGCACGTGGATCA
>CAZXFZ010000066.1:0-5906 GCA_964640285.1 uncultured Rhodoluna sp. | reverse complement strand
CCAGCCGGACCAAACGGCGCTGCTGACGGAGCAGCTGCTGGTGTTGCCAGCTACCTGCTCGCGAAATCTTTAGTTGGCGGATACGCCAAGGACCTCGGTTATGAATCAGCAGAGGATGCCCTTGCGGCCGTCACCGCTACTTTCGCCGGAGCAGAGCTTGCGGGCATTCGTTATGAGCCTCTGCTCGGCTACTACACAGATTCAGAGAAGTTCGACGTGGCGAACGCCTGGCAGGTGCTCGTTGACGATTACGTCGCCGATGGCGATGGAACGGGAATCGTTCACCAAGCGCCGGCATACGGTGAGGATGACCAGCGAGTTTGCAACGCTGCGGGCATCCCGACTTATGTGTCAATCGACGAGCGCGGCTGCTACAACTCGATCATCAGCGATTTTGTTGGCCAGCACGTTTTTGAGGCGAACAAGCCCATTTCTCAGCTCCTGAAGGCCAACGGACGCGTTCTGCGCCAGGCATCGTATGAGCACCCGTATCCGCACTGCTACCGCTGCAAGAACCCACTTATCTATAAGGCGGTTTCCTCTTGGTTTGTGGAAACGACCAAGCTCAAAGACCGCATGCTTGAACTCAACCAGCAGATTGACTGGACGCCAGAGCACACCAAGGACGGCTCATTCGGCAAGTGGCTCGAGAACGTTCGCGACTGGGCGATCAGTCGCAATCGCTTTTGGGGCGCTCCGATTCCGGTCTGGAAATCAGATGACCCGAACTACCCACGAATCGACGTTTACGGATCCCTAGACGAACTCGAGCGCGACTTCGGTGTGCGCCCAGATGACTTTCACCGTCCAGTAATCGACGAACTGACTCGCCCAAACCCGGACGACCCAACTGGCAAGTCAACCATGCGTCGAGTGCCCGAAGTGCTCGACTGCTGGTTTGAATCCGGTTCGATGCCGTTTGCTCAAGTGCACTATCCGTTCGAGAATCGGGATTGGTTCGAGACCCACAATCCGGGTGACTTCATCGTTGAATACGTTGGACAGACCCGAGGCTGGTTCTACACGCTGCATGTGATGGCCACTGCTCTGTTTGATCGTCCAGCATTCAAGTCGGTGGTCTCGCACGGAATCATCCTTGGCAACGACGGACAAAAGATGTCCAAGTCGCTTCGCAATTACCCAGATGTCAACGAGGTTTTCGACCGCGACGGCGCCGATGCAATGCGCTGGTTCCTGTTGTCGAGCCCCATCTTGCGTGGCGGCAACCTAATCGTGACCGAGCAAGGCATTCGCGAAGGAGTGCGTCAGTTCCTGCTGCCGCTCTGGAACACCTACTACTTCTTTAGCCTGTATGCCAATGCCTCGAACTACGAAGCTAAGCGCTCAACCTCATCGAGTGATGTTCTCGACAGATACCTGCTGGCGAAGACCCACGATCTAATCGCCGATGTTGAAACAGCGATGAATCGTTTCGACACCTACACCGCGACTAACCTGCTTCGCGACTTCGCGGATGTGCTCACGAACTGGTATGTTCGCCGCTCGCGCGATCGATTCTGGGTGGGTTCCGAGGACGCTTTCGACACGCTTTTCACCGTGCTGGAAACCCTATGCCGAGTAAGCGCACCCCTGATTCCAATGGTGGGCGAGAAAGTCTGGCAGGGCCTAACCGGAGGGCATTCGCTGCACCTACAAGACTGGCCTGACAAGAGCGAGTTCCCGAGCGACGCTTCTCTGGTCGAAGCCATGGATGCCGTGCGCACGGTCAGCTCGGTGGCGCTAAGTCTGCGCAAGACCAATGGCCTTCGCGTGCGTTTGCCGCTGTCGAAGCTGACTGTCGTTTTGCGCTCCTCGCAGGGACTCGAACCGTTCAAGAATCTGATTGCCGACGAATTGAACGTAAAGCTGGTGAACCTGGTCGAGCTTTCGCTCGCTTCAACCGTGGACTTTGGTGTGACCAAGCGCCTTTCCGTGAACGCCCGAGCTGCTGGGCCTCGCATCGGCAAGACCGTGCAGGATGCCATTGCGGCAGCCAAGGCTGGCGACTGGAGCGATGTCGATGGCGTGGTTACCGCTGGTGGAATCGAGCTGCAAGAGGGCGAGTACTCGATTGACCTCGTGGCTGGTGGTAGCGATGCTGAGCAGCAAACCGACCTAATCGGCATCCTGCCGGGTGGTGGTTTCTTGATTCTCGATTCAAGCATCACACCAGAGTTGGCTGCCGAGGGTCTTGCCCGCGACACTATTCGCGGAGTGCAGCAGGCTCGAAAGGATGCCGATCTCGATGTTAGCGACCGCATACGCCTAAGCATTACTGCCGAACCGTCTGTGCTCGATGCGATCCGGTCTTTCGAGGATCTGGTCAAGTCTGAGACTTTGGCTCTTGAGCTGCAGTTGATTGAGGGCCAGGCAAGCAAAATTTCCGTGGGTGAAAACCAGGCTGTCGACGTTTTTGTGGAGAAGCTTTGAGCACTGAACCGCAGTCGTCAGAATCGCCGGATTCAGAGATTTTCAATGAAGAAGAGTCGATCGACGTAGATCAGTATGAGCTTGAGGTCGAGGATGACGAAGAGCACGATGTTTGGGCCAAACTGGCTCAGAGCGTCGAAGAAGATCTTGTTGCCCGGATTCCTGAGCACAAGCTTCGCCCAAGGCTAGAACCCACCAGACGCGCAGTTGAGCTTCTCGGTGACCCCCAGAAGGCCTATCGCGTAATCCACGTGACCGGAACGAACGGAAAGACCTCGACCACTCGCTTTATCGAACGAATTCTGCGTGAGCATGGGCTCACTACCGGTCGATTCACGAGTCCTCACTTGGTTCGCCTCAACGAGAGAATGGCCATCAACGGTGAACCGGTATCGAATGAACGGCTATACAGCGTCTGGCAAGAGATTAAGCCCTTGCTAGAGATCATTGACTCGCAGCTGGAGGCCGAGGGCGACACCAAACTCACCTTCTTTGAGGCGCTCGCGGTGCTCGGTTTCGCCGTTTTCGCTGATGCTCCCGTTGACGTTCTTGTGCTCGAAGTCGGCATGGGAGGCGAATGGGATTCGACCAACGTCGCTGACGGCGATGTTGCCGTTTTCACGCCGATTTCGATGGATCACGCCGAGCGACTGGGCAACACAATCGCTGAGATTGCCAAAACAAAATCGGGAATCATCAAGCCTGCGGCATTTGTCGTGAGCAGCTCCCAACCTGCTGATGCTGCCGATATGATCAGCGCGAAAGCTAAATCTGTCGCCGAGAGAATCGTGGTTTACGGCTCTGATTTCGAGGTTACTGACGTCATCAAGACTGACCTGGGCCAGCAATTTTCTGTCAGAACGCTTGCCGGCAGCTATCACGACCTTCACATTCCCGTTCATGGACGCCACCAGACCGAGAATGCGGCCCTCGCTATAGCGGCCGTTGAGGCCTTTTTGGGTGCAGGCAACCAGCGCATCATGGATGACGTGATTCGCGCAGCTCTCGCAGACGCATCCTCACCAGGTCGCTTGCAGGTTCTATCTCGCGACCCGCTCGTGCTTCTCGACGCGGCCCACAACCCAGGCGGTGCCGAGGTGTTGGCTCGGGCCATGTCTGAGACCTTTGGCAAGCCATACGCAGTCGGTGTGCTCGGAGTTCTGGGTGACAAGGACGCCACGCAGTTTTTCGAAATTCTGGATGACTCGTTTGTTGAAGTTGTGATTACGCAATCGAGCTCGCCACGTGCAGTTGCAGCGGAGTCCCTTGCAGCTACCGCCCGAAAGGTGTTTGGTGAAGATCGGGTTCAGGTTGCTGAACACCCGATGCATGCGATCGAGTTAGCCAAGCGGCAGTTGCAATTGGCAGGGGAGCGAGCCTCTGCGGGAGCGATTGTCGTGACCGGCTCAATTACGCTTATTGGTGACGTGCTTCGAATGCAACAGCAAGAAATGGATGGCGATGTCTAACTCAAGCGCTAAAGGCAGAAGAAAGTCAGTTCAGCGCACGCTTGGTTCGATGGTTCTAGGCTTCGAATCTTTCATCATCTTTTTTGCGACGCTCTTCGTTTTCGGCACCAATCAAGAGCAGGGGCCCCTGATCTGGACGATCGGCCTCAGTTTTTCGTTTCTGCTAATCGCGACACCAGCGATTCTTGGCCCAAGGTGGAGCTACTGGTGGGGTTCGTTCCTTCAGCTGGCAATGCTGCTAACCGCTTTTTGGGCGCCACTGATGTGGGTGGTCGGCATCATTTTCATTGGTCTCTGGACATGGGGCATGATCGCTGGTGCGACCATCGATAAGGCTAAGCAGGTAATCGAAGAGAGCGGAATCGATCTCGAAGCCGAGCTCAAAAAGCGCAAAGGAGAGCTATCGTGACCGAAACTCAGCAGACTCTGGTTCTAATCAAGCCTGACGGTGTCAAGCGAAACCTAATCGGCGAGATTATCCGCCGCATTGAAACCAAAGGATACGTAATCGCAGAACTCAAGAAGCTGCGACCGACTCGAGCGCTGCTCGCCACGCACTATGCAGAGCACGAGGGCAAACCGTTCTATGAGCCACTGGTCGATTTCATGCTTTCAGGAGACGTGGTGGCGATTCGTGTTGAGGGGCACAGAGTAATTGAAGGGTTCCGGTCATTGGCTGGCGCTACCGATCCAACCGTGGCAGCACCTGGAACCATCCGCGGCGACCTCGGACGCGACTGGGGGCTAGCGGTTCAGCAGAACCTTGTGCACGGCAGTGATTCTCCGGAGTCGGCGGCACGCGAGCTTGCGCTCTGGTTCGCATAGGCGGCCGCAACGCATCCTTAGGTCGTGCGCTAGCGCGGCTCTAGTCGACTATCGGATGCCGAAAATCTGCATCCACTGATCCCAGAATTTAATCAGGATGATTGTGATCAGAATCAGCTCAGTCACTACGGTGAAAACCCAAGCCCAGTCGCGAATTGACTCGACGAAGCCAACCATTTTCACCGGCACAGGGATGATGTCTTCGGCCAGCATGTAAATCAGCAGGTGCCAGAACATCGGGATCATTGCAGCCCAGGCAACCATGCAGTAGGGGCAGAGCGCACCAATTTCGAAGATGCCCTGGTATGACAGCCAAACCACGAAAGTGAAACCCAAGGTGTTACCCAGCAAGAACAGCATCCAGAACCAGCGCTTGAACTTAGCCCCGGCGAGGATCGCAGCACCCACCGCGATAGGAAACATAAACGCGCTTAGACCGATTAGTGGGTTAGGAAAGCCGAACAACTTGGCTTGAGCCGACAGCATCACTGACTTGCAAGAAATGAAAGTCGCTAGATCGCAACTGAGCGTTGCATCGGGGTTGGTCGCAACATGGAAACGTTCAAGGGTTAGCGAAAAAGCCGCGAGCCAGCCAAAGAATCCACCGATAATCAGTGTCCAGGCTAGGCCTCGAGTGCCGCCGAATTGGGGTTTCTCTTTGTTTACAGCTACATCGCTCACAGTCCAAGTATTCCACCGCCTGTAGCGAATGTTTTGCCAATGCGGCGGTTTGGGTGACATTTTCTTGACCGACTGGCATACTTGAAAACAGTTGATTCAGACCACACCTGGATTGACGCAAGTTTCACGAGGACGCCCTTAGGCAGCGTAAGACCAGAGCAATTAGCTCTCTGGCAGTGCAAAACAAGGTTGCAAGTCGCTCGTTTAGGTTTGGTTGGTTGCAAAGGCAGCTAACAGGGATTTAGGCCTTAGAGGCTAGTGAGTGTGGCCTAGCTTCAAAGGCAGCTTGGAGTGCACCAGAAATGGTGAAAAAGAATTCAGAGTCAAACTCAGCCGATTCAACGAATGTCGACCTGACGTCAAAGTCTGCGGCTAAAAAGACATCTTCAACCAAAAAGACTTCGACTGAAAAGACCGCGTCGGCGGAAACCAGTTCTGAGAAGTCGTCAGCGAAGACTGTTTCAACCGGGTCAGCAGCGGCGAAACCCAAGGCAACGGCGA
>CAZXFZ010000065.1:2623-5931 GCA_964640285.1 uncultured Rhodoluna sp. | reverse complement strand
AGTAGTAAACCTTGAGATTCAAGCTCAAGAACTGCAACCGAAGACCAGCAAACCTGCCACGGTGCTCTTGGACAAGGCTACCAGAGGTGCCCGACAAAACCTAGGCACTGTTTCACCCTGGAAAAGAAAATCGCCCCGGGTATACCCGAGGCGACTTCCTGAAAAGTATCTGCGATTAGCGACGCAGGCCAAGTCGCTCGATCAGCGCACGGTAACGTGCGATGTCAACACCCTGCAGGTAGCCGAGAAGACGGCGACGCTGACCAACCAGGATCAACAGGCCACGACGGCTGTGGTGGTCGTGCTTGTGCTCCTTGAGGTGCTCGGTAAGGTCCTTGATGCGCTTCGAGAGAACAGCAATCTGAACCTCAGGCGAACCGGTGTCACCTGGGTGGGTTGCGTACTCGTTGATGATCGCAGTCTTTTCTGCTGAGCTAAGTGCCATAAGTGACTCCTTTGATTCGCTGCGCGGCGCCCGTGACGGGATTGTCAAGAGCTCTCTGGATCCGCGGCCGATACACGGCAACCGCTCAAGCCTAGTGCAGTTTGCTGCTAAATGCCAGTCCTAGTCCAACCTTGGCTGCCATGAGCCTGGGTTTTGGTTGTCTGGGTCCTGCTGGTCTGGATCGTAGCCAGGGGCATACTTGTTGCCTTTGCTAGCTGGCTTCGAAGGCTGAAGCATGACAATCAGGAAGAAAATCTGAATTCCACCGAGGATCATCAGGGTTGGATAGGCGTATCCCGCAATGTTTAGGTTGCCGGTTATGGTGCCAAGCTGCCCCTGCGATTCGACCGCCAAGTAAGCGCCAAAGGTGAGCCCAACGAAAAACAGTGCCGGCAAAAGCAGCAGCAACCATTTGCCGCTAAAGCCAGCATCGTGGAACCGGCGCACCTGCAGTGAGAGCTGGGGCAAGAACAAAATCAGTGAAGCCAAAAGGCTCAGCGGCGTAGCCAGCAACTGCTGGTCGATTGGGGCATCCGGTTCAATTGGAAACACAATCGACTCAAATGTTGAGAGCACCACACTCACAAGCACCACAAACAACTGGAAGTACCAGAACTCTGCTCTGGTTGCCACACCCTTGAAGTTGACAAAATTCTGGAAGCCGCGTGAAATCGCGTCAGCGAAAGTTACCTTAGGCATGGGTTTCCCTTCTTTAGCGGTGCACTAATTATGCGCAGCAAGAACTTGCTTGATCTTCGAAACATCATCCCTGATTGCTTCGATTAGAGCCTCGACAGAATCAAACTTTCGTGTTGGACGAACCATTTCAACAAATTCCATTTCAACTTCGAGGTCGTAAAGGTCAAGGTCGGTTCGATCGAGAACGTACGCCTCCAAGACTCGTGGCACAGCCTCAAAAGTCTCGTTGATGCCCACGGAAAGCGCTGCTGGGAGGTGCTGCAATTCTGAGCCAGCGCCAACTACCGATAGTCGGCCCGCATAGACGGCATCCAGCGGCAGGTAACCTTCGGCCGAGCGACTCATGTTGGCAGTCGGAAACCCGATGGTTCGCCCCAGCTTTTTGCCGTGCTCGATAATACCTCGCACCACGTGGTTGCGTCCAAGCATCCGATTCGCCATTGCCACATCGCCCTGGTCTAGCAGATCTCTCACGACAGTCGATGAGATCGGGTGCCCCTCCAGCTGAGCGGTCTGAACCTCACGAACGGTGAACCCGTGCTCGAAACCCATCAATCGCAACAGTGCGGCATCACCTGTGCCACCTCGACCAAAATGAAAACCTTCGCCAATCACGACCACGCGCGCCGACAACCCTTTGACCAACACTTCTTCGACGAATTGCTCGGCCGTCATATCGGCGAGCGCAGCGTCAAAGCGCAGCGTGAGAAGCGCATCCATGCCGAAATCGCGCAAAAGCTGAGCCTTTTGATTCGGGCCAGTGATTGCGCCGGTGTTGGACTCACCCGCGAGCAACTCAACCGGGTTGCGGTCAAAGGTTAGGCAAACTGCCGCCAACCCATGCTCTTCACTCGCCTCGAGCACCTCGTGCAAGAGCCGTTGGTGACCCAGATGGATGCCGTCGAACTTGCCGATGGTCACCGCCGAGGCAGCAAAGTCGCTCGGGCGGTCGCTGACCGAATGCCACTGCTCCATTGACTCTAGGCGCCTTCTTTGCGAAGCCACAGCAGACCCAAAACTGGCAACACCAGTGGAATAAAGCCGTATCCGATGCCATAAATGCTCCAGACACTCGCGTGTTGGAAAATTGCTGGCAGCGCCAGGCTCAGGGTTCCGACTAGCAACACCCCTACAAGCTCGAACCAAACCGCTCCCCTAGCGATCGAACGCCATTTCGGCGACTTCTTCGAGCGCGCCAGCGCGATGGTGGCCAAAACATAAACGGCGGCGCTCAATGCCGAGAGCAGGTATGCGATTGGGGCATCCTCAAACTTGAAAACAAGCTGGTACAGGGCTCGCACGCTGGCTGCCGTTGCCAGGATTCCATAAACGGCAATCAATAGACGCCCAATGCCGAAGCTGGATGCCTGCTGGCCGCTCTGATTTGTCATGCCACCAGCCTACCGAGCCGAGAAGCCTGACCCGTTACTCGGTTGGAGTTGGGAGCACTGGCTCCGGAAGACCCTTTTCGATAACCGCGAGAGTTTCAACTCGAACGGTCTCTGGAATCGGCAGGAAGAAACTCATCGCAAGAATGCCCTGCGAGTCCTGGCGCAGCAGGAATCGAGCAACTGCTCGAGCGGTCAGGTTGTCTTCGCCTCGCAAAACCATCGTGACCGGATAGATCGCCTGGTATGGGTTTAGCGCGACATCCTGACCAGCTGAGGCGGCAGGCTTGCGGTTTGGGTCTAACTCGACTGAAACCTTGCCGTCCGACTTGGTCACCTTTAGCTGCCCGGCGGCAGAGGCCACGGTCGAGCCTTCTGGAATAACAAAGGTGCCCTCTGGGTCTTTCACGTCAGTGACGATTGCCACCGGAATCAGCATGGCCTCAGCATTGACCGAATAGGGCACAAATGCGATGCCGCCTTCTGGCACAGAATAGGCGTCGTCCACGGTAACTCGTTCAACTAGCTCAAACTTGGAGTCATCGAAGTTGCCGCCGTTGAGGCGCTTCATCCAGTCAACGAAAGATTTCACAGCATTCTTTTGGATGCGTGGATCGAGCACAATCGGCTCATCGATTAGGTCTAGGCCTGGGTTTACAGCCCGAATAGCGGGGTCTGCCCATGAGGTGATCTTGCCTGAAAGAATCTGGTTGATTGCATCGGCCGAAAGGCTAAGCCCCGAAAGTCCAGCGATGTTTACCACGACGACGGTGGCA
>CAZXFZ010000065.1:0-2613 GCA_964640285.1 uncultured Rhodoluna sp. | reverse complement strand
GGTCATGGTCATCTCGGGGCAAGCGATAGCCAGCGAATCCTGCCACTGAACTGCTAGGTCGGTTGCGGCATATGGAAAGGCCACCGTTGCGTCGCCGGCAACGCAGGTAAAACTCTGCTCGGCGAGTGCCGCTCTAACTTCGGGAGGCATGGGTGGCGTGCAACCGGTTAATGCAAGCGCTGCGATCACTGCTGCGGCGATGGATTTTCCGATTCGCTTGATCAATTCTTTGGCCTCTCGAGTTGAATCTGGTTGCGACTATAGTTTGGTGCTTCAAGTTCACCGTAAACGCAGTTGGGAGTGTGGCACTTCGGCCACACTCCCCGCTGCTTTAGCTTGGACTAGTCGATCGAGTCGGTCAGTCGAAGCGCGGTGGTCTTTAGTGCTCCGGTGAGTGCCACGTAACCGAGGTCAGCAGCACGTGCTGGTGCACAGGTGTTCAGGATGTACTTTGCGAAGTCCTTGACGGCAAGCGCCTTTGCGGTGTCGCTGGCGTCAGTTGGAGCGATGATGTAGGTCAGGATGCTCAGGTTGTAGCCACCGCGAACCTTCTTGGTGAAGTCGATGTTGACCAAACCCTTGTCTTTCACGCCAACGGTTTGCGCTGCCAGGTAACGAGCAGCTGCTGCAGCGGTTGGCTGAACGAACTGGCCCGAGCCGTTGCGCAGAGCAGCGGTTGGCAGAGCCTTCTTCTTGATGTCAACCAGGTCGGCATAACCGATCGAGTTGGTGGTGGTGTCAACCTTGTCGGCTAGCAGAGCCGAGGTTGACTGACCCGAACCAACCGGAGTCGAAAGACCGGTTGCGGTTGACCATGAACCGCTCTTGGTCCAGCCGGCAACCTTGTTCTGCGCGAGGTAGTTCGAGAAGTTTTCGGTGGTGCCCGAGTTGCTCGAACGGTAGACCGGGGTGATAGTTGCGTTGGGAAGTGCGGCACGTGGGTTGAGCTTCTTGATGGCTGCGTCGTTCCACTTGGTGATCTTGCCGTTGAAGATTGCTCCGACGGTTGCTGCGTCGAGGTTTAGGCTCTTCACGCCTGGCACGTTGAACACGATTGCAATTGGACCGCCAACCACTGGCACATAGGTGAAGCCCGATGGCTTCTTGTCGGTTGGACCATGGCCAGCGTCTGAGCCTGCAAATGTGATGCTGCCGTTAGCGAATGCGCTGCGGCCGGTTCCAGAAGACGATGGGGTGTAGGTGACGGTGTTGGTGGTGTATGCCGCTGCACAGGCGGTCAGGATACCGCCGGCGAAGGATGAACCGCCACCGGTGATTGAAACCGGGCTTGCCGAAGCAGCTGGACCAACAAACAGGCTTGCGCCCAAAAGTGCGACTGAGGCTAGAAGGCCACCGGTCTTACGCATTGAATCTCCTTAGATAGCGTGGTGCGGATTTTTCCGACATGTTCATTAGATGACCTGAAGGTTAACCTGCAGCCCTAGCTGAGCAACTGCCAATTGAAGACATGGTTAACTTTGGGTTACCTAGCCGAAGTGGCCGTTTACGTAGTCGTTGGTTCGTGGGTCTTGCGGACGGTTGAAGATGTCTTCGGTTGAACCAAACTCGACCACGTGACCTGGGTTTCCGTCGGTTGCCAGGAAGAATGCGGTCTGGTCTGCCACGCGCTGAGCCTGCTGCATGTTGTGAGTCACGATCACGATGGTCATCGATTCGCTGAGCTCGATGATGGTTTCCTCGATGCGACGAGTTGAACCCGGGTCGAGGGCCGAGCAAGGCTCATCCATCAGGATGACCTCGGGGTTCATCGCCAGCGAACGGGCGATGCACAGGCGCTGCTGCTGACCACCGGAAAGCGAGAGCGCTGGATCGCCCAAACGGTCTTTGACCTCATTCCAGATGGAAGCGCGGCGCAGCGAGGTCTCGACCAGGTCGTCCGGGTCGGAAGTCTTGCGGCCCGAAAGCTTGAGGCCAGATAGAACGTTGTCGCGAATGGTCATGGTTGGGAACGGGTTTGGCTTCTGAAAGACCATTCCAATCTTGATTCGAACGTCTACGGGGTCAACGCCGTCGCCGTAAATGTCTTCACCGTCTAGCAGCACTTTGCCACCAAAACCAGCACCTGGAATCAGCTCGTGCATTCGGTTTAGCGTTCTGATGAAGGTGCTCTTGCCGCAGCCCGAAGGGCCGATTAGTGCCGTTACCTGATTGCTAGGAAAGGTAAGTGAGACATCTTTGAGAACGTGACGCTGGCCGAACCAAACGTTTACGTTTTCGGTGTGCAGTGCTGACGCTAATGCCATTTCTAACTTGCCTTTCGAGCTGAGTTGGCTTTGGTGAGAGTCTTTGAGGTGGTCTTTTTGTTGCGGCCGATGATTCGAGCCGTGGTGAACAGAATTCCAACCAGAATCAGAATGACGAGGGCTGCACCCCAGGCTCGCTGAGTAGAGGTGTCATAACCGTTCGAGATGTACTGGTAGATGTATGTGGGCAGCGACGACATCGAGCCAGAGAACAAGTTGAAGCTGGTGTTGTTGGCCGCGAAGGTAGTCAGCAGCAGAGGAGCGGTTTCACCGATGATACGGGCGATGCCGAGCAGAATTGCGGTGACGATACCGGTCTTGGCAGCCGGCAAGGTAACCTGCAGAAACG
>CAZXFZ010000064.1:0-5971 GCA_964640285.1 uncultured Rhodoluna sp. | reverse complement strand
GCAATAAAGAGGGGCATCTAGTCCTCACGACCGGCAATAAAACCGAGCTTGCCGTTGGCTACAGCACCATCTATGGGGATTCTGTCGGCGGCTTCGCACCAATCAAGGATGTTGCCAAGACTCTGGTGTGGCAACTAGCCAGGTGGCGCAATTCCTTTGCAGTTCAGAGTGGTCAAGAGGCACCAATTCCAGAAAACTCGATTTCGAAGCCTCCATCAGCTGAACTAAGACCCGGGCAGTTAGACCAGGATTCGCTGCCCGACTATGAACTCCTAGATCAAATCCTGGAGCTCTACATCGAGGCTCGGCTCGGTCAGGATGAACTCATCGAACGTGGGTTTGAGCCAGAGCTTGTGCAGAAAATATCGAAGCTAGTTTCGACGGCGGAGTGGAAGCGCAGACAAGGCGCCATCGGTCCTAAAATCAGCTCGATGTCGTATGGGCGAGATCGCCGAATGCCAATCACCAACAAGTTCAAATAGGCTTGCAGGGCAGATTCAGATAGGAACCAGAATGGCAGCAGACAGACTCATCTCATCAGGTGGCCCTTGGGAAGCAGTGATTGGCTATTCGAGAGCCACAGTTTGTGGCGAATACGTGCATGTATCAGGAAGCACAGCGACCGTGAACGGTGAACTTCAGCACGAGGGTGATGCCTACGGGCAAACCAAGGTGGCACTGGAACAAGTCATCTCAAAGGCACTTGAACAGGCCGGACACTCACTCTGTGATGTCGTTCGAACCCGCGTCTACCTCGCTAACGCTGAAGACATTGACGCCGTCAGCAAGGCCCACGGTGAACTTTTCGCTGAGATTCGACCCGCAGCAACCATGCTGGCGGGCATACAGTTCGTGAACCCAAAAATGCTCGTCGAAATAGAGGTTGATTCTTGGAAACCCAAGGCATAGGCCAGACCCCTAAAAAGGTCAGAGTCGGTCATCTCAAGGAGTTCAAGCAGCAGAATCGAAAGATAGTCTGCCTAACGAGTTACGATTCCCTGACCGCAAACATTTTTGACAGCGCTGGCGTTGACGTTCTGCTGGTGGGTGACTCCGCCGCCGACAATGCTCTCGGCTACTCGACCACAATCCCAATCACGATCGATGAAATGGTTCCCTTTGGTCGAGCTATAGCTGCGAGCACTACGCGCGCACTGACGGTTATTGACATGCCCTTCGGCAGCTACGAGGAATCCCCCGATGTCGCGCTTCAAAACGCAATCAAACTTATAAAGAATTCGGGATGCGAATCGGTAAAGCTTGAAGGTGGCACCCGAAGCGAAGCACAGATCAGGCGAATCGTCGAGGCGGGCATTCCCGTTATGGGTCACATCGGATTCACCCCGCAGAGTGTAAACGGCCTGAGCGGCTTCAAGGTGCAGGGTCGCGGCGAAGACGCCCAACGACTAATTGACGATGCCCTTGCTGTGCAGGAAGCTGGCGCTTTCGCCGTGGTTCTGGAGCTCGTTCCAGCTGAGCTAGCGGCCGAGATTTCGCAACTTCTGAGGATTCCGACAATCGGTATCGGTGCCGGATCTGGCACAGACGGGCAAATTTTGGTCTGGACTGACTTTGCCGGCCTCACCGGGCACAAGCCACGCAAGTTTGTGAAACGTTACCTAGAACTGCGTGAAGAGCTCTCGAAGGCCGCACGGGAGTATGCAGATGATGTGCGTGAGCTGCGGTTCCCTAACGCCGAACAGTCTTTCTAGCGGTTACCAGTTGTTTTCATCTTCGAGCTCTTCGCGCTGACGCTCACGCTCGCGTTCGGCGACTGTTAGCAGAGCCCGCTCCGCCTCAGCAAAGGTTTTGAATGGTCCGATGCGATCCTGAGACAGCGACTGGGGACCAACTTCAACCTCTCCAGATTTCAGGTTGAACCAAAACTGCGGCTTCTGGTCCTGCTCCGAGTATCCCCTAGTCATGTCAATAGACTATTCGCATGCCACGTTCTCCAGAAACCGGATTCCTCATTCCTGGAAAGGTTTCTGCACCGCTAACCGTCCCCGGTCACATAAAACGACCCGAATACGTCGGCAAGACGGCGCCTGCGAAGTTCACGGGATCCCATGTGCGAACCCCGGTCGAAATAGAGAAGATACGCGCTGCGGGAAGGCTTGCCGCAAGGGCCATCGAACTGGTTGGCCAATCAATCAAACCTGGAGTTACTACCAACGACCTAGACCTAATCGCCCACGAATTTCTGGTTTCGCAGGGTGCATACCCCTCAACTTTGGGATACCGGGGTTACCCGAAATCAATCTGCTCTTCTATCAACGAAGTAATTTGTCACGGAATCCCAGACGACACCGTGCTGCTTGAGGGCGACATTGTGAACATCGACATAACTGCCTACCTCGACGGTTTTCATGGCGATAGCAATCGAACGTTTGCGGTTGGTGAAGTTTCCTAACAGGTTCGTCTTCTGATCGAACGAACCCACGAAGCGATGATGAGGGGCATAAACGCCGCCCTGCCTGGGCGAGAAGTGAACATCATCGGACGAGCCATCGAGAGTTATGCAAAACGATTCGGTTACGGTGTGGTTCGCGATTTCACCGGCCACGGAATCGGTGAAGCCTTTCACTCGGGACTCATCATTCCTCACTACGACTCTGCCCCGCTTTACAGTGAAATCATCGAGGTTGGCATGGTCTTCACAGTTGAACCCATGCTCACCCTAGGCACTCATGAGTGGGATCTCTGGGCAGACGACTGGACCGTAACTACCAAAGACAAGTCCATGACCGCTCAATTCGAACACACAATCGTGGTTACCGAATCAGGTCAAGAAATTCTCACCCTCGCATAGACCAAAGGAGTATTGGCATGGCAAAACGTGCGATAGGTATCGACATCGGCGGCACTGGAATCAAAGGCGCGATCGTTGACATCAAATCAGGCGAGCTCGTAGGTGAAAGAATCAGGATCGCCACCCCCGAAGGTGGCAAACCCGCCGATATCGCTGAGGCAGTCCGTGGAATGGTGAAAACTCTCACCTCCAATCGCGGTCATCTTCCGGTCGGTATCTGCTTTCCTGCCGTAGTTAAGAATGGCAAGACGATGTCGGCGGCGAACATCAGCAAGGACTGGATTGGGCTGGATGCAGAGGGGCTATTCGAACGCACCCTTGGCCGAGACATACACTTCATGAATGATGCGGACGCGGCAGGAGTAGCCGAGATGAAGTTCGGTGCTGGTCGCAAAGAGAAGGGCGTGGTCTTCATGTCCACGCTGGGCACGGGAATCGGAACCGCGCTGTTCGTCCGCGGAACACTCTTGCCTAATGCTGAACTTGGGCATCTTGAGATCGAAGGTGTCGACTACGAGACCCGGGCTGCCTACTCAGCGATGGAGCGTGAGAAACTCACCTTCGCCGATTGGGCGAAGCGCCTTCAGATTTACTACTCGACCATCGAAAGACTCTTTTCGCCCGATTTGATTATCGTTGGCGGAGGAATCTCGAAGTCGCATCAGGAGTTCTTGCCGCTACTTAACCTCAAGACGCCAATTGTTCCGGCGCAGAAGCGGAATAATGCTGGAATCCTTGGTGCAGCTTCGCTCGCCTACAGGCATCGTGAAGACTAGACCTCTTGACGGCTAACTAGCCGTGCAGCTTGAGTGGGGTTGTTGAAGGGTCGGCCGATACGCCGGGTTCTGTTCCATCTCTGGCGGCAGCCATCTATCTAGGCCAGTTGTTGCCAACTGGCTCAAGCGACCTACCCGAAAACGCGACGAGCAGCCGCATTGTTTTCTGCCTGGTCTTGCTCCATGCGAGGTTTACCTAGCCAGGGTGCTCACGCATCCTGCTGGTGGGCTCTTACCCCACCGTTTCACCCTTACCGAATTGCTTCGGCGGTTTGCTCTCTGTTGCACTTTCTCGCGGGTTACCCCGGGTGGCTGTTAGCCACCGCATCGCTCTGTGGAGCCCGGACGTTCCTCGACCTAAGTCGCGACTGCCTGGCCGACCCTTCAGGCCTCTAGAGTATTCGAAATCTGCTGGCTAAGCCAGATGTGAGGTTGCGTTGAGGTGTAGCACTTCTGCCGCCTCGTCACCCCAAAAACGAACAACAGATATCGAGCAGGGTGACACCTGCGGGCGCCAATAGCTTGCGACCTGGGCATCCATCGCCTTGCGGACAATACCTCTGGTTGGCATGACATGCGAAACCAAAATCACACAACCGCCCTCGAACTCATCCAACACGCGCCTTAGTCCTTGCTGTATGCGCAAGTCGAAAACCTCGAGAGACTCCCCTTCGGGAGGGGCGTAGCTCCAGGAACCCTGCCAGCATTCAAACTCATTGGGCCAACGTTCTCGAACCTCTTCGATCGTGAGTCCGTCCCATTCACCGAACGAGATTTCCTCGAACTCATCAAACACCCTTAGATCCAAGCGGTTTCGACGCGCGATAACCTCGGCTGTTTCTCGGGTGCGTGCCATCGGTGACGACAAGACAACCTGGGGTGCCGGTAGGTGCCGCCAAGGTTGGGAAACACCGAACTTGGCTAGCTCTTCTGCAACCTTGCGAGCATCTTCCTGACCCGACTCACTTAAACTCGGATTACTGCCACCTGAACCCGAGATGCGTTTCGATTCTGTGTGCGCGGTGCGTCCGTGCCGAACCAGGATGACAGTGGTCGCGGCTTTTGAGACATTTTGCGGCGCGCGAACACTGCTTGGTTTGGTGTCGTTGAATTCGACTGAGAAATCCTTAGCGACCGAGGGAACATCGCTCCCGACTGTTATGCGGTCAGTGCGGTTATCCATCGCCCAGTTTGCCAACTCATCAGCACTGGAGTTCTGCTCACGCGGCACCCACTCGTAAGTTACTTCAAGTTGGGCCGCGGCTCGGTTTGCGAGAATCGCCAGGTCGCGCATATCTGGGTGCTTGATCTTCCAGCGTCCTGCCATCTGCTCGATCACAAGCTTCGAGTCCATTCGAACCAGCACTTGAGAAGACGGGTAGTTTGCCGCAATCCACTCGAGCCCAGCTAGGAGTGCGTTGTATTCAGCCACGTTGTTTGTCGCTTCGCCAATAAACTGGCAGATTTCGACCAGCAGTTCACCGGTGTCGAAGTCAGAAATTCGTGTACCTGAACCTGCTGGCCCAGGATTACCCCTCGATCCGCCGTCGGCCTCAATGAGTATGCGCATCGCTAACGCACCAGCAAAGCGTCACAGTCAGGGCAAGTCGCAATTTCGTCACTCGCCAGAGAGCTAATTCGGTCGAATGCGATAGCGTCGAGCGTGAACTGACACGCGCTGCAGGTTCGTTGTTCAAGTTTGCCGGCAGCAATCCCCTTGGTTATGCGCTTTTGGTAGGCGGCGAACAGCTCGTCGCCGAGCTGCTGTTGAAGCTGAGCACGTCGAGCATCGTGAAGCTGCAATCCAGACTTGAGCTTGATAACTGCTTGCTCATCTTCTTCGGCCTGTCGCTGAGCTTGCGCATCGAGTTCACCCTTGCTCTGAAGCACCTGCTCGTAGGTTTCTCTAGCCAACTCAAGTTGTTCCATGATCGCCAGGGACTGCTCCTCTAAATCGCTTTGGCGGCGCGCCAGTGAGGCGAGTTCGTGTTCTAGGCCAATCGCATCCTTGCTTGAAGAACTTGAAGCGAGCGCGACCTTGTCTTTTGCGATGCGCTGTTCCACCAGATCAAGGTCTTGATTCGCGCGAGACAATTCAAGTTCGAAGCGATCGACCTCGTTGCGGGCGTCAATTAGCTTCGAAGCAAGTGCTCGCTGCTTTTCAACGAGTTCGGCAAGTCGATCAGGATGCTGCAAACCAGCGACCTCGCGTTTGGCGCGAGCGATTTCAAGATCGAGAGCGGCGATTGCCAGCAGCGCATCACGTTGAATCTGATTAGCCTTCATGTTTAGTCTTTCTATAGCCGCGTTACTGGGTTACGACGAAATCCCACGGGTCAGTTCTGATTTGAGAGACCACAACCTGCAGCCCGGTGAACTCCTG
>CAZXFZ010000063.1:0-5976 GCA_964640285.1 uncultured Rhodoluna sp. | reverse complement strand
AAGAACGCACGCGAGATGGCTCTAATGCCATACGCCGGTGCTGGTCGCTAAGGAGTAAACAGATGTCGAAGCTAATTCTGACCAACGAGGTCTCAGGCCTCGGTTCAGCCGGTGACGTAGTAGAGGTAAAGAACGGTTACGCCCGCAACTACCTGCTGCCACGCGGCTTTGCTGTTGTTTGGACCAAGGGTGGCGAGAAGCAGATCGAGCAGATCAAGGCTGCTCGTGAGGCTCGCGCACTCAAGACCATCGAAGAGGCACAGGCTCTCAAGGCCGCTCTCGAGGCCAAGGCTATCCGCGTAGGCGTAAAGGCCGGCGTTGGAGGCCGTTTGTTCGGTGCCGTCAAGACCGCTGATGTGGCAGCTGCTGTCGCAGAGGCTGGCCTGGGCGAGATCGACAAGCGCAAGGTTGAGTTTGACGCACCAATCAAGTCGACCGGCAACCACGGTGCAACCGTGAAGCTGTTCGGTGACGTTGTTGCCAAGCTGACCCTTCAGGTCGTCAACAAGAAGTAATTTGGTTTGGGTCTGGCTGAGCTCAGACCCTAATCTCGAAACTGGCATCGGTCTTCGGACCGGTGCCAGTTTTGTTTTCGCTCAGATTCAATTTCTGATAACTTTCTGGATACCCGCTGGACACGCCGCAATTACCCGTCAAACTGTGGATAACTCGTTCGAATTTGTGAAAAACCTGTTCGAAGAATGGCCAAGTGCTGATCGATATTCGCTCTACAGCCTGTGGAAAACTAACATTCAGGCACAGGTTTAGGGTTGCTGCAATTATCTTTTCCCACAGGCTTTTGCCCTGTAAATTACTGGGGTTCTTGAAGTTATCCACAAGTTCTCCACAATTTTGTCCACAAATTCTCCACAGTCCGCTCGGCGTGTTGTGAAAGTTATCCACAAGCAATTGCACAGGGCGATTCGAAGGTTAACTGTCAGACCGCCATGCTAGACATTGATTTGTAAAGAAAGGAGTGCCCGATGGCTGGTTTGCAACAAGATTCTTCCGCCTACAATCCGGTGCGCAACTCCGAACGAGTCTTGCCCCACGACATGCTTGCCGAGCAGAGCACCCTGGGTGGAATGCTGCTGTCTCAAGAGGCTGTGGCCGAGGTGTTTGGTGAAGTCCACGCCCGTGACTTCTATGCCCCAAAACACGAACTGATATTTGATGCGATCATCTCGCTCTTCAGCAAGGGCGAGCCAACCGACGTCATTACCATCACCGACGAGCTCATGAAGAACGGCAAGCTTGTGCAGGCCGGTGGCGCTGACTATCTGCACACCCTCACTTCGATCGTTCCGACCGCTGCCAACGCCGGGTTCTACGCCAAAATCGTGGCCGAGAAGGCGACTCTTCGCCGTCTGGTCGAGGTTGGAACCCGAATCGCACAGTCCGGTTATGACAACGAGGGCGAGGTCACCGAATTGGTGAACCGTGCCCAGAATGACATCTACTCGGTGGTTTCGATCAGTGGTGGCGATGAGGTCTCTGACTTGAGCGTCGCAATTGACGATGCCGTTCGCGAGATCGAGGCGGCACAGAGTCGCGGTGGGCAACTGGTCGGTGTTCCTACCGGTTTCATTGAGCTCGACGAAAAGACCCACGGATTGCACGGGGGTCAGCTAGTTCTGATCGCAGCCCGCCCCGCAGTTGGAAAATCAACTTTTGCGCTCGACATCGCCCGAAACGCTGCAATTCGCAACCGTCAGGCCACCGTGGTTTTCTCGCTCGAAATGACCCGAGCCGAAATCGCAATGCGCATGATCTCGGCAGAAACCTCGATTCCGCTGCAGAACCTGCGCAAGGGTCAAATAGGCGACACCGATTGGGCTCGATTTGCCCAGGTGCGCAGCCAGATTAATGACGCTCCGCTCTATATCGACGACAGTCCGAACCTCACCCTGGTCGAAATCCGTGCCAAGTGCCGTCGCTTGGCCCAGCAGCTCGACCTAAAACTCATCGTGATTGACTACATCCAGCTGATGAGCTCAGGCAAAAAGGTCGAAAGCCGTCAGCAAGAGGTCTCTGAGTTCTCGCGTGCCTTGAAGCTTTTGGCAAAAGAGCTCAAGATTCCAGTGGTTGCGCTGTCGCAGCTCAACCGTCAGTCAGAACAGGGCGGTTCTAACAAGCGCCCCGAAATCTCGCAACTGCGTGAATCAGGCTCGCTCGAACAAGATGCTGACGTGGTGATCCTGCTGCACCGTGAGGGCATGGGCGAACCCCAGCACCCCAGATCTGGCGAGGCTGACCTGATTCTTGCCAAGCAACGAAACGGACCAACCGGCACAGTCGTGGTTGCGTTCCAGGGAATGTACTCACGCTTCGGCAATATGAAACACTCTTAGAGTGCGTTTACTATCTGGCTTTAGAGCAGCAATCAGTTTTGCTGTCGCGGTTCTCGTAATCTTCAACCAGGGTCACTACGTCGAAGTCAGCATGATCGCCCTCGCAGCCTTTGGCCTGCTGCTCGGAATCACCCAGATTGTCGTGAGCCTCGTCGCCAAGCACGCACTAACCGCAATCGAGTCAGTGCCTCTGGCAGTGATCTCGTTCACAGTTGGCGCTCTAGCGCTGCTCGTGCTGCTGCAAAACCAAACCTCTGGTTTCAATCCAGCACTCGTAACCGAAGAGTTCCGTTGGCTGGTGACCGGATGGGCAGTAACAACCGGAGCTTTTGAGCTTTACCTCGCTCGTCGCCTGGGCATCCGCACCCCATTCGGCCGTGACCAACTGATTACATCTCTGATGACTTTGGCGCTCGGCGTGATTTTCCTAGTTGTTCCGCTAGATCGAACCACCACGGTTGGACTATTCGCCACCTACCTAGCGATCAGTGCCGTTCACCTTGGCATCTCGGCAGCTGGCCCAAAACAGTCCGAGGCCGAACCCATCGAATCGGCAAAGTAGGCTAGAGGCATGGCAAATCTTCTTCCAAAGAACAACGCGGTCGGTGTGCGCATCTACCTGATCTTCTCGGCAATTGTCGGATCTGGCGTTGGTTTGCTTTGGTTCGCGGGCGTTCGCAAGCCGGTTGACGCTCTAGTGGCCGCCGGAATCGCATTCATCGTGACGCTGGTTGCCGTGGCAACTCTGGCTCTCTCGGTCAAAGACGAAGAAATCGACCCAGACAAGCCACGCCTAAAGTAGGGCTTCGCCTAATGTAGGGCTTCGCCTAAAGTAGGGCCGAGCCTCAAGTGAGGCTGCGGCTCAACGCGAGTCTGAGCTAGCGCGGCTATGCGAGCGCCGCATCCACCATCGCTTTTGCGGCAACCTGAACTTCTTGCAGGTGCGCTTCGCCCTTGAACGATTCACCATAAATCTTGTAGACGTTTTCGGTTCCCGATGGCCTTGCCGCAAACCAAGCGTTCTCAGTTTCTACCTTCACGCCACCCAGTGCCGCTCCGTTGCCGGGGGCGTGAGTCAGGATGCGAAGCACGCGCTCGCCAGCTAACTCGGTTGCGGTCACGTCCTCGGCCGAAAGTTTGCCGAGTCGGGCCTTTTGCTCGAGCGTGGCCGGAGCGTCGATGCGGGCGTAGGCACTCGAACCGAAGCGTTCGGTTAGGCCCAGGTATTGCTCGGTCGGTGTCTTGCCGGTGACCGCGGTGATCTCGCTCGCTAGCAGCGCAAGAATCAGGCCGTCCTTATCGGTCGACCAGGCCTTGCCATCGCGGCGTAAGAAACTTGCACCTGCCGATTCCTCACCTCCAAAGCCAACCGACCCGTCGATCAGTCCTGGCACGAACCACTTGAACCCGACCGGAACCTCAATAAGCTTGCGGCCGAGTTGGGCAACCACGCGGTCGATGATCGACGATGAAACCATGGTTTTGCCAACGGCAGCGCTTGGCGACCAATCGGGTCGGTTGGCAAACAGGTAGTCAATTGAAACCGCCAAGAAGTGGTTCGGGTTCATCAACCCACCGTCGCGAGTGACGATTCCGTGCCGGTCGGCATCCGCATCGTTGCCAGTTGAAATGTCGAATCTGTCGCGGCCCTCGATGAGGCTTGCCATGGCATATGGCGACGAGCAGTCCATGCGAATCTTGGCATCCCAGTCGAGGGTCATGAACCCGAACTGAAAATCAACCTTCGGATTCACCACAGTCAAATTCAGCGAGTAGCGGTCAGCAATCGCACCCCAGTAATCGACCGAGGCACCGCCCATGGGGTCGGCTCCGATGGTGACGCCGGCGTCGCGAATCGCATCCATGTTGAGCACATCGCCCAGCTGCGAAACGTAGTTGTCTAGAAAGTGAAATTTGATGGGGTTTGGCTTGGCTCGCTTGACCTCGCGAAGCCCACCGAGGACGATCTCGTTTGCGCGCGCTGCAATCCAGTTGGTGGCGTCGCTGTCGGCGGGTCCGCCGTGGGGCGGGTTGTATTTGAATCCACCGTCGGTCGGAGGGTTGTGGCTAGGAGTAATAACGATGCCGTCTGCCAAGGTTCGGTCGCCGTCTAGCTTGCCTTCGTTGTGGTTGATGATTGCCACCGAAACCGCTGGAGTCGGGGCATAACCGCCCGAGGCATCGACCATGGCAATCACGTCGTTGCCGGCGAGCACCTCGAGGGCAGTTTCTTCGGCAGGCCCCGAGAGCGCATGCGTATCCTTGCCCACATAAATCGGCCCGTGAATGTTTTCGCGGCGACGGTATTCGACAATCGCCTGGGTGATCGAGGCAATGTGGTCTTCGTTGAAGCTTGCATTGAGCGAGGTGCCGCGATGGCCGCTGGTGCCGAACGCTACTTTCTGCTCGGGGTTGGTGCAGTCTGGATGCAACTCGTAGTACAGGCCGATTAGTCGATTGACGTCAATCAGGTCGGATTCCTGGGCTTTTTGGCCAGCGCGTTCGTTCATGAACCTATTTTGGTGGCTAACCTTTACCTATGGCATCACGGGGCAGTAACAGTTCGAGCAAGCGCACCTACTCATTCTTGGGTCCGGTTGGCACGTTTACCGAACTCGCGCTGGCTCAGGTTGCCGAAGCCAAGGGTGCCGCGCACAAGCCGGTCGCAAATGTGCAAGAGGCCATCGACGATGTTCTATCGGGTCGTGCTTTTCGCGCAGTGATTCCCCTAGAAAACTCGGTCGAGGGCGGTGTGACTGCGACTTTGGATGCGCTCGCCGCAACCGAGGGCATTCGCATTTATGGCGAGTATCTCGTGCCGGTAACCTTCAACCTCGTGGCTGCGCCAGGGGTCAAGCTCGAGCAGATTCGCAGCGTCGCAACGCATCCTGTGGCTTATGCTCAGGCGCGCAAGTGGCTGCTTGAAAACCTGCCGGGCCACAGTCACATCCTGGCTTCATCGACGGCCGCGGCTGCAGCAAGCCTGCTCACCGACAAACCGCTTGCCGACGCCGCAATTGCAGCATCGACCATCACCGAGCACTACAAGCTTCGGGTGCTGGCCAAAAACATCGGCGAGAACAAGCACGCTCAGACTCGATTCATTCAGATTGGCCTGGCCGGCAAGTTGCCCGCTCGAACCGGTCGCGACAAGACCTCGGTAATCGTCGAATTACCTTCGGATGTGCCAGGCGCTCTGCTGTCGATGCTCGAGCAATTTGCCGCTCGCGGAGTGAACCTTTCGCGCATTGAATCGCGCCCAATCGGAGACCGACTGGGGCGCTATCGTTTCAACATCGATGCACAGGGGCACCTGCACGACTCGGCCGTCGCTGAAGCGCTCATGGGTCTGCACCGGTTCAGCCCGAAGGTCACCTTCTTGGGGTCCTACCCAAGAGCCGACCGGGGCAAGAGCGAGCACGAGGGAAACAATTCGAACCTCGAGTTTCAGTCAGCGCAGGAGTGGCTCGCGGGGCTCGAGAGCTAGGGCTGCAGCTCTGAGGCCGGGCAACACATCGCTAGGCCCAGCGAGCTAGCGCTAGGTTCGCAGGTTTATTGCCCGCGGCAGGATTTCGAACTCGACCTCGAGCACTTTGCCAAAGGCATCCCCGTCGATTTGTAATTC
>CAZXFZ010000062.1:3616-6013 GCA_964640285.1 uncultured Rhodoluna sp. | reverse complement strand
CTTTGTAAAAATCAGGCTTCAACCTAGCTTCGGCCTGAACGAGCGCGGCTAAGGTAAGCACTCGGTGCCATTGCTTCTGGGGAACACCGAATCGGTCAAGCTCTTCGATCATCCTCGCATTCATTGTCTGCAAAATCTCACGAGCCGTGGCATCTGGCTCGAAACTGTAGGTGGCTGGAAAGAGATAGCCCTCTAAGCTCGGAGCATTTGCTCCCACTCTGAAATCTGCAAGATTGCCAGCGGCGGCTTTGAATTCTTGAACTGGAATGCCTGTCGCAGCGCTGAGTTCAGCGAAAACTCCAGCTAGCCTGAGTCCCTCACGAATTGTGACTCGATTTACGATTGCGTTTGCGTGGTCGCCTAAAATCCTCAGTGCATCGAGCGACTTCATTTCAATACGCAGCGGATAGGTTCCCGGAAAAAACGTCGTGTTTTGCTCAGAGGCAAGTCTGTTGGTCAGTCGAAAGTCTTTTACTATGCCTTGATCAACCAGATTTTGAATAATCTCCGAGCCACTTTGGCCTGGCTCCACAACGAATTGAACCGCAGTGGCATTTGTTCCCGCAAAGTCGTTTCCCACAGCAGCTTCAAAAGTGCTTCGAATTTCTGAACGAAAAACGAATCCCAATCCGCTCAATACTGTCAAGACAGCGATGCCAGCGACAACTCTTCTCATAAGGTACTTTTTGCTAATCACGCTGCGATACCTCCGAAATGCGTAGACCTGCGAACTGCTGGTTAACACCCTCAAGATTTACTGCTTGTTCGAGTATAAGAAGGGCCGCTATCGCATCAATCTTCTTGCGTTGATCTTTGGTGGACTTTCCGACAGCTTGCATGAGAGTTGACGCACTTTTTGTGCTCAATCTTTCGTCGACTAGCCGGACCTCAATACCAGTCTCTAGTTCGATTTTCAGTGCCAAATCGATAGCCTGCTGAGTGGAGAGCGTGTGCCTAGCATCAAGATTCAAGGGATAGCCAACATAGATGATCTCGAATTGCCTAACCAGATCAGACTCGTCAATCTCTAGCACCCGGGATAGTATCGGCACGATTGAGTGAGGACCATCTAATGACCGTCGTTCGATTGACGCTACTTCGAAGCTGAACTTTCTATCTGCTGAAGCTTTTGCGACGCCAACCCTCGCGAGTCCGGCATCGATTCCGAGCGCACCCTTTTGCCTAATTGGAGCCGCCTAAGCCAGTGCTGCAGCCAGGGCAGCGATCGCCGCAGGGATCTTGGATGGATCTGTGCCGCCACCCTGAGCTAGGTCATCCTTGCCGCCGCCACCACCACCAAGAATTGCGCTCGCCTCACGCACCAGGATTCCCGCTTTGGCTCCGTTTGCTATCGCGCCAGATGCAAGCGCAACAATGACCACTGGCTTGTCTGACACGGTGCCGAAAACGCAGGCTATTCCCGAAGCTCCAAGTGAGCTGCGCAGTTCTCCCGCGATGGCCCTTAGCGCTTCAGCGGAGTCAAGTTCACCCAGATTGGCGAAGGCCACTCGACCAAAGCGTGTTTCGCTTGCAGATTCAACGAGCTTTGGAATTTGCGAAGCCAGACTCGACTGTTGAAGACTCACGATCTTCTTCTGCGCGGTTTTCAAGTCTTCAACATTCGCAAGGATGCGCTGCTCCAGCTGATCTTTTGGTGCCTTTAGCGCGTCTGACAGGCGGGCAACAAGCGCACGCTCTGTAGCAAGCGCACGGAACGCCTCGATGCCCACCAAAGCCTCAATTCGGCGTGAGCCCGAACCAACAGAGCTATCTCCGATGAGGGAGACCAGGCCAATCTGGCTTGATCTCGATACATGCGTACCGCCGCATAGCTCTCGTGACCAAGGTCCACCGATTTGAATAACGCGAACATCTTCGTCATATGTCTCGCCGAAGAGCGCAACAGCGCCCCAACTCTTGGCTTCAGCAAGCGGTAGGTATTGAGCTGAGACTGCCAAATCATTTCGGATTGCAAGGTTTGAGACCTCTTCGATCTCGGATTTAGCTAGCTCGCTCAGGGGTTGTGACCAGGAATAGTCGAGTCGAAGGTATCCGGGTTTGTTGTAAGAACCGCTTTGCAGAGCGGTTGGACCGAGCACCTCGCGCAAAGCCGCGTGAACAACGTGTGTCGCTGAGTGGGCCTGGCAAGCACCTAGTCTCCACTCCCGGTCAACTCGTGTCGATACTGAGGCACCCACGCCGATTTCGCCCCGCTGGATCAGAACCTTGTGGGTAACCAAACCCTTGACCGGTTTCTGAACGTCGATTACCTGAGCAACGAATCCATCTCCAGAGATTAGACCCGCGTCAGAATCCTGACCACCAGACTCGGCATAGAACGAAGTTCGGTCAGGAAGAATTTCGGAGATAGTGCCAGCGATGGGGGCGTTGGCCAAC
>CAZXFZ010000062.1:0-3606 GCA_964640285.1 uncultured Rhodoluna sp. | reverse complement strand
GTTATCGGGTCATCATACAAATTTTCGCCAGCCGCTTCAAGCGGGTTTTTCAGGTGGCAGGACGCGGGGGCTGTGCTGATACTGCCCCAGCATCTTGGAGGACTCCAGCGCATGGCCAGTGGCCGGATCCAGGCAGTCAAGAAGAATTTCGGCGATAGTGCCAGTGGAGGCGACGTTTGCCAACTCGCCATCCACGATAAGACCGATTACCTTTGCGTCTGTTTCGAGCTCTTCGTAGCCGGTGAATTGGGTTTCACCCAGAGCTCGGAACGATGAGTACACGCCAAGATCGACACCACCGAGCTTTTTCTCTCGAGCGTCTTGCTTTGCTCTTGCCTTCTGCTCTGCCATGAGTGCAGTAAAGCCCTCGCGATCTACGCTCAGACCGTTCTCCTCGGCAACTTCGAGGGTTAGGTCGATCGGGAACCCATAGGTGTCGTGCAGCATGAAGACTGATTCGCCAGAGAGTTTGCTGGCACCCAGCGACTTGGTGTTTGCGATGGCCTCCAGAAGAACCGAAGTTCCGCCAACGAGGGTGCGCAAAAAGGTCTCCTCTTCAGCGACTGCGGTTCGACGAATACGATCAAAGTCTGTTTCCAATTCGGGGTACGACTCGCGCATCGCATCCTTAGAGACTTCGAAAAGCTCAGCAAAAACTGGTCTTTCGACTCCTAGAAGGCGCATGGAGCGAACAGTGCGACGAAGCAGTCTGCGCAGAACATAGCCACGTCCATCGTTGCTAGGGGTAACGCCATCCCCAATCAACATGAGGGCCGAGCGCACGTGGTCCGCCACAACGCGCAGACGAACGTCATCCTCGACGTTATCGCCGTAAACTTTGCCGGCGATTTTGGCGGCGAGATCTAGGACTGGGCGAACCTGGTCGATTTCGTAAAGGTTTTCGACCCCTTGCATCAGAAATGCAACGCGCTCTAGTCCCATGCCGGTGTCGATGTTTTTCTTAGGTAACTCTCCGAGAATCTCGAAATTGTCTTTTCCAGTTCCCTGGCCACGCTCATACTGCATGAAGACAAGGTTCCAAATCTCGATGTAGCGGTCTTCATCAGCCTCTGGTCCGCCATCGCGACCGTAGGCAGGCCCGCGGTCAAAATAAATCTCGGAACACGGTCCAGCCGGACCCGGCTGTCCGGTTGACCAGTAGTTGTCCTTCATTCCGCGACGCTGGATGCGCTCCATCGGTATGTTTGCAGTTTCTCGCCAAATGGCGATTGACTCCTCGTCGTCTTGATAGACGGTGACCCATAGCAGCTCCGGGTCGAATCCCAAGCCGCCATCGTTCTGTGACTTCGTCAGAAACTCCCAGGCAAATGCGATTGCCTCACGCTTGAAGTAGTCGCCGAAGGAGAAGTTTCCATTCATCTGGAAGAAAGTTCCGTGGCGAGTAGTCTTGCCAACCTCTTCAATGTCAAGTGTGCGAACGCATTTTTGCACACTGGTTGCCCGCGGATAAGGTGCGGGAACGGTGCCAGACATGTATGGGATAAAAGGAACCATACCGGCTACGGTGAATAGCAGTGAAGGGTCCTGGCTGATGAGACTTGCCGAAGGAACTACAGTGTGGCCCTTGGATTCAAAAAAGTCCAACCAGCGTTGGCGAATTTCAGCGGTGCGCATTACTCAGACTTGGTGGTCTTTTTGGCGGCGGTTGCCTTAGCAGAAGCCGACTTTTTTGCAGGCTGTGTTTTGGTGACTTTCGCGGCGGCCTTGCTGCTGGGTGCTGCGCGTTTAGGGGTTTGAGTAACGCCTTTAGTTGTCGCTGAAACCTTGGTGGTGGCTACGGGGATGGCGAGTTCGGCTTCTCGTTCTTTGAAGCCCTCCGCAATCGCGGCACCGAACTCCTTAGCCTTTGCCGTTGCATCGTCAACCACCGCTTGTGCTCGAGGGTTACTCTCGATTTGCTTAGCGATAACGAGACCTGCCGCTACCCCAGTCATGAGCCAGAAAAACTTCTTCATTTCTCTACTTCTTATTCTTGCCATTCATGGCAGATCTGAGGCCTTGCGTTAGGCCCGCGATTTTGACCAGAGGCGAACCGACGGCCGCCGAGAATACTGCAACCAGGCTGTTAACGTTCGAGGTGACCTCTGCAACGCTCTCGGTAATGGTGTCTACCTTGGCGAGTTGCTTGTTTGTCTGTGTGACAGTTTCGGTCAGTTCAGTGAGCAGCGGACCGGTGCTTTCGTTAAGATCGCGAATTGAATTGCGAGTCTCATCTAACACCTGGCCGAGTTTCAACAGCGGGACTCCCAAAAATAGGACCAGCACCACAAAGCCGACTGAGGCAATGATTGCTGCTACGTCTCCGCCGCTCATCTGAACTCCTAAACCGAATTACTTAGCGAGCTGCGTAGTACTCAACTACGAGCTGAACTTCACAGGTAACAGGAACCTCGGCGCGCTTTGGGCGACGAACAAGAGTGGCCTGCAACTTGTCGAGCTGGACATCCAGGTAGCCAGGAACAGCAGGTAGAACATCTACGTGCCCTCCGGCTGCGGCAACCTGGAATGGCTCAGTCTTCTCGCTCTTTTCGTGAACGTGAATCATTGAGCCAGGCTTGACACGGAACGAAGGGCGATCAACGCGCTCACCGTTTACGAGAATGTGACGGTGAACAACCATCTGGCGAGCTTGAGCAATCGTTCGGGCAAAACCTGCTCGCAAAACAAGTGCGTCGAGACGCATCTCTAGCAACTCAACTAGGTTCTCACCCGTTAGACCCTCGGTGCGCTTGGCTTCCTGGAAGGTCTTGCGAAGCTGAGCTTCACGAATTCCGTATTGGGCGCGCAGGCGCTGCTTCTCACGAAGACGGACGGCGAAGTCGCTGTCTGCCTTCTTCTTGGTGCGGCCGTGCTGCCCTGGTGCGTATGGACGCTTCTCCAGGTACTTGGCGGCTTTCGGGGTGAGGGCTAATCCGAGCGAGCGCGACAGGCGGGTCTTGCTGCGGGTACGTGTGGTCTTTGACACGTTTTCCTTTCATAGCGGTCTTGCGACCGAATAGCGATTTCTGTTCACAAATCGATGCTGAGAGAAGCATCTTTTGCCACGGACCATCCGGCTATTAGATGGTCGCACCGTCGAGATTGAATTTCAGCCGCGAACCAATCTCCAGTCGGCAACCTGAATAGTTTAGCCAACTGAACTCGAATGGTAAAGAATCACGCTTCAGTTCATTTGCCCAGAAACCTGCGGATTCGAGCCAAGATTGGTATGAAATCCGACTCCGAACCCGAATCTTTGGGCTCGTAGAACTGCTCATCGGCAAGATTTTCGGGCAAGTATGTTTGATTCACGATTGGCGGTTTGAAATCGTGAGGGTACTTGTAGGGCTCGACCTTTTCTCTAACTGATTCGTCTAAAGACTCGAAATTTCGCAGGTGAAGCGGAACCGCTGTGTCTGCTCCGCTGGAAATCAGCTTTAGCGCTTTGTTTATTGCACGGTAGGCGCTATTCGATTTCGGGGCTAGAGCCAAATAGATCGTGACATGGGCCAGTGGTATTCGCACCTCGGGCATACCGAGTTGAGTTGCAGCGGTTACTGCCGCGTTAGCAAGCAGGAGCGCGTTGCTGTCGGCCAAACCAACATC
>CAZXFZ010000061.1:0-6112 GCA_964640285.1 uncultured Rhodoluna sp. | reverse complement strand
GACGAGTATCGCCTCAAACACGATCGACCCGGAGCCGACGAAGAGGTTTTGGCTCACGAGTGGCTGAGTCGAGTGTTCGAGCCGGTAGTGCTGGCCATTCCGAAGGAATTCAGCGGCAAACTCGAACCTGCCGAGATATTCCATCAGGTGCTAGAACATCGCTGGTACATGGCCGAAAATGCCGGTCGAGGCATCCCGCTGCAAGAGGCGGTGGATTCGTATGTTCGCAACGTTCTCGCCCACCGACGCGACGAAGAGTCGTACCTCGGCCCGACAACAACAGAGTCGATCACTCTTCCTGACGCGGTGCCAAGTGGCACCATCGTGGCTAACGACGACGAGGATGTCGACTGGCGCGACCTGGTTTAGGGCAGGCAGCTTCGCCCTCGAGTCGCGCTAAAGACTCCTTGCCCGGCAGGATAGACGCCTTGCCCAGCAGAATCGTCTAGGCGATGTGGCGTCCGGTTGCTGCTCGAGCTGCGCTGATTTCATAGAGCACCACAGAGGCTGCGATGCCCGCGTTCAAGGATTCGGTGTCGCGAGCGATTGGAATCGAGAGCACAACATCGCAGGTCTCTTGAACCAGGCGCGAAAGCCCCTTGCCTTCAGAACCGACCACGACGACTACCGGCTCGGTGCTCAGGTTGAATTGCGGCAAAGTTACGTCACCATCACCGTCAAGACCGACCACGAAGAGTCCACGCTTCTTGAATTCCTTCAACGTGGAGGTCAGATTCGCTGCGAGGGCTACCGGCACTCGAGCCGCAGCACCAGCTGAAGTCTTCCAGGCTGCTGCGGTAACACCTGTCGATCGTCGTTGTGGCAGGATTACGCCCTGGCCACCGAAAGCCGCGATTGAGCGAATGATTGCACCCAGGTTGCGAGGATCAGTGATTCCGTCGAGGGCAACCAGCAGTGGGGTCTGCCCGCGCGAGATCACGAGGTCGAGCATTTCTTGAGGGTGGCTGTACTTGTATGGAGGCACTGCGAGGGCAATGCCCTGGTGCACCGAGTCAAATCCGGTAAGTCGATCGATCTCTGGGCGCGTGACTTCGTTTACGGCGATTCCACGCTTGTTGGCGAGGGTGATTGCCTCTTTGACACGGTCATCCATTTCGATTCGCTGGGCCAGATACAGCGCGGTGGCCGGAACCTTGGCACGGAGTGCCTCAAGCACTGAGTTGCGGCCCGAAAGCACCTCGCTCTGATCGACTGCCTTGGCAACGCGCTGAGCGTTGGTTCGGCCAGCACCTCCGGTGCCCGCGGTTCGGGCGGTTGGCGCCAAGAACTCACCGCGCTTGGCTCCGGTGGCTTCGCGATGCTTTTCTTGAGCCTGCTTGGCTTTGTATGCCTTGTGATTCTTGCGGTCTTCGGCCTTTGGGGTCGGGCCTTTGCCTGCTAGTCGGTCTTTGCCGTGCCCGCCGGTGCCAACTTTGGCACCCTTCTTGCCTTTTGCCGCGCCTGGTCTGCCTGGTTTTGCCATTACTGGATGCTCCAATTCGTTCCGTCTGCGGCATCTTCAAGAAGAATTCCTGCCGCTGCTAGTTGATCGCGAATCGAATCCGAACGCGAGAAGTCTTTGTTAGCCCGAGCCTGTGCACGCTCAGCGATGAGGCCCTCGACCAGAGTCGCGAGCGCTTGATCCGCGGCCGAGGCAGAACCGGTGGCCGCCCAGGCGGCATCCTCTGGATACAAACCGAGCACCATAGTCATGGCAGCAACCGCCCGCTGCTCAAGTTGTGCTGCAGCCAAATCACCAGAATCGAAGGATGCGTTTCCGCGGCGCACGGCCTCGTGCAATGCGCCGAGTGCCATCGGCAGGTTTAGGTCATCGTCCATGGCAGAGACGAACGCGTCTGGAAGAGCTCGGTACTGCTCGCTCGGCAACTCGAAAGTTGGGGCTGCGAACTTCGCCTTGGCCCTCGCAAGGAAGCCCTCGATGCGCGACACTGCAGCCTCGGCCTCACCGAGCGCGCCATCATGCAAATCAAGCACGCTTCGATAGTGCGCACTCGAGAGGAAGTAGCGCGCCGCGATAGCCCTGCTGCCGGCAAATAGGTCCTCGGCAAAAACGCTGTTACCAAGCGACTTGCTCATCTTCTGACCGCCAACGTTTACGAGTCCGTTGTGCAGCCAAAAGTTGGCAAAGGCGTCCCCGGCAGCAGCAGACTGAGCTAGTTCGTTTTCGTGGTGCGGAAACCGCAAGTCCAAGCCGCCGCCGTGAATGTCAAACTGTGCGCCGAGGTACTTGGTGGCCATGGCTGAACATTCGATGTGCCAGCCTGGACGACCGGCGCCGAAGCGAGTTTGCCAGCTGGCCGAATCGGGCTCGCCTGGCTTAGCCGCTTTCCAAAGCGCAAAATCACGGGCGTCGAGCTTTCCAGATCGCTGGGTTTCGCCATCGTCAACCATGTCTTCGATGCGCTGATTGGTTAGCTCTCCATAGCGAGCCCATTTGCCCGACATGAAGTACACATCTGCCGAACCATCGGTTGACTGGTAGGCGTATCCTGCTTCGATTAGTCGCTCAATAAGCGCGAGCATTTCAGGGATGGATGCCGTTGCCCGCGGCTCGTAAGTTGGAGCGAGGATGCCCAAGCGGCGGTAGGCCGCGCTGAACTCCTGCTCGAAGCGGTAGGCCAGCGCCCACCACTGCTCGCCCGATTGACCTGCTTTTTCGAGAACCTTGTCATCGATGTCGGTCACATTACGAACGAGGGTTACCTCAAGCCCTTTGGCCATCATCCAGCGCCGTAGCAGGTCATAAACCAGTGCCGAGCGCAGATGCCCGACATGAGGCGCACCCTGCACCGTTGGGCCACACACGTACATGCCCACATGGCCCGGCTTGAGCGGAGCAAAGTCGCGAAGACTTTGGGACTTCGAATCGAAGAGCTTCATGGTTGCGCCGGTCACTTTTCAAGCCTATCTTCGGCTCGCTTCAGCAACACGGTAGCAACGGCGGCCACACCTTCTGAGTTGCCAAGAAAACCCAGACCATCGGTGGTGGTCGCACCCAAAGAAACCGGTGCCTGAAGCAGCTCGGTCAACACCTGCTCCACTTTCAAGCGGTGCGGTGCAACCTTTGGGCGATTGCCGATGATCTGCACGGATACGTTGGCAATACTCCAGCCAGACCGATGAATCATGTCGAGACTTGCGGTTAGGAAAACTGCGCCGTTAGCGCCGGCAAACTCGGGGCGATCGACGCCAAAGTTTGTGCCGATGTCGCCAAGGCCGAGGGCTGAAAGCATGGCATCCACAATTGCGTGGCTAACCGCATCTCCGTCGCTGTGGCCATCCAGCCCTGGTTCGCCCGGCCAAACGACTGTGCCGAGATATAGCGGTTTGGCAGCATCCGAACTAAACCGATGGGTGTCGGTGCCTATGCCGATTCGCTGGTCGGCCGAGCCATACAGCAGCGAGTATGCCGAATCGACATCCTGTGCTGTTGTGATCTTCAATGCGCGAACATCACCCTCAACAGCCAGAACCTCGTGGCCAAAAGACTGAAGCAGCGCGGCGTCATCGGTGAAGTCGGTGGATGCGGCTGCGTAAGCTTCGACTAAATCGGAGGCGACGAAGCCCTGCGGGGTTTGCGCCTTTCGCAACTGGCTTCGGTCAATCGTCTCGAGAACCACCTCACCCGAAATTCGCTTAATTGTGTCAACGACTAACTCAACGGGAACGGCGCCTTTTCTTGTAATTCGAACTGAGTCTGCCACCCGGTCGAATAGTTCGGTCGGCGCAAATGCGCGGGCGGCATCGTGAACCAGAACAGTCGTCGCATCTGGGTTGAGCACGCGCACCGCGTTCCCGATTGATTCCTGGCGACTGGCTCCGCCTGAGACGACATCAAGTTGGATTTGGTTCAGGATTCCGTGCTCGTCTAACAAACTCTCGATTTGGATTCGAGCCAGGTCAAGGCGATCGCTGGGGGCGGCCACGACAAGCTGCATCAGGCCTTTGGCGCCGATTATTCGCGATGCAGAATGGCGAAGCAGAGTTTGCCCTGCTATTTCGAAAAAGGCTTTTGGAACAGCGGCACCGAGGCGCTCGCCCTTGCCGGCCGCCACGATGACCACCGCTAAATCACGAGTGGTCATGAGGTAACTAGGCTCCTGCGGCGGCTAGAACTTCGTCGAGCTTGCCCGAAGCTTTTTCTTCGTCGGTCTTGTGGGCCAACGCCAACTCAGACACGAGAATCTGCCGAGCTTTGGCCAACATGCGCTTCTCGCCTGCCGAAAGGCCGCGGTCTTGGTCGCGGCGCCATAGGTCGCGAACGACCTCAGAAACCTTGATGACGTCGCCCGATGCAAGCTTCTCGAGGTTGGCCTTGTAACGGCGTGACCAGTTGGTTGGCTCTTCTGTGAATTCGGCCTGAAGCACACCGTAAACCTGCTTTACGCCAGCCGCGTCGATGACGTCACGAACGCCAACAGATTCGACGTTGTCTTGAGGCACCCAGATGGTGAGGTCGCCCTGCGCAACCTTGAGTTGCAGGTAAACTTTGGTCTCGCCGCGGATGGTGCGATCTGCAATCTCGATGATCTGTGCAGCACCGTGGTGTGGGTATACGACGGTTTCGCCGACTTTAAAGCGCATTAGGTTAAATCCCTCCGGAAACCCCAATTTTACCACAGAAACAGGGTTTCCCCAAGGGTAGAATTGACCTGAACCCACTCGCAGGAGGAATGAATGTTTCGCAAGTTTGCCACCGTCGTTATTGCCGCAGGAGTAATCCTCGGCACAGCAGGTTGCAACATGATCAGCCCGGTGGCTTCGATCGAGCAGTACGCGCCATCTGATGGCGCACAGGCAGACCTGGGCAAGGTAGCTGCTCGCAACTTCCTTCTGCTCACTCACGGTGAGCACCACCGCTGGCTAATCGGCACCATTGTCAATTCTGGTCTCGAAGACCAGCAGCTCACTCTCACCTACCCAGAAGCTGGTGCAAATAAGACCGTAAGCATCACTCTTGCTGCCGGCCAGAAGTTTGACCTCGGTTACAACGGAACCTCCGCCTTGATGATTGACACCGAAACTCCTGCGGGAGCCCTGTTCCCAATCACACTGGCTGCTAATGGTCAAGAGCCAATCGCCCTCGGTGTGCCAGCTATGGACGGCACCCTCGCCGAATACAAGACGATTATCGACAAGCTCGCCGCTGACGCCGGAGTGGTAATCACCGAGCCAACCACTGCCCCCAGTGTTGAGCCAACTAAGGACGCCACGCACGGCGGCGACCACTAAGACTCAGTTAGCGAAAAGGCATCCGTAGTTTCGGATGCCTTTTTCCTTTAGCCAGTTTGTTGAGTGCCTAAACCTCAAATTTGTAGCCCAGACCGCGCACGGTGAGAATGTGCTGAGGGCGCGCAGGGTCGTCCTCGATTTTTGAGCGGATGCGTTTGACGTGCACATCGAGGGTCTTGGTGTCACCGAAATAGTTGCTGCCCCAGACACGGTCAATGATTTGCCCTCTAGTTAGAACTCGATTCACGTTTTCCATCAATAGCTCTAGAAGTTCAAACTCTTTGAGTGGCATCGGCACCTTGCGTCCGTGCACGAGCACCTCGTGACGCTCGAGGTCCATGCGCACCGGGCCGGCTTCAAGGATGCTCGAAGGCGCAACCGCAGGTTCAACGTTGCGACGAAGAACGGCCTTCATGCGAGCCAGCAGCTCGCGAGTTGAATAAGGCTTGGTTACGTAGTCGTCGGCGCCAATCTCCAGCCCTACAACCTTGTCGATCTCGCTGTCTTTCGCCGTAAGCATGATGATCGGAACGGTCGAGGTTTGACGAATCGTGCGGCAAACCTCGTTTCCGCTCATGCCAGGCAACATTAGATCGAGCAGGATGAGGTCAGCCCCACCACTCCTGAAAACATCGAGCGCGGCGGTGCCATCGGCGGCCTCAACCACATCGAAACCCTCTTTTTGAAGCAGATAAACCAGCGGTTCGCGAAGTGACTGCTCGTCTTCGACGACTAGAACTCGGGTCATTTCTTATCCTTCTTCTTTTCTGACTTGCTTGACTTGCTCTTCTCGGGCTTAGCTTTCTTCTGAGCGTTTTTCTTGTCGTTCTTTTGCTTGCCCACCGCAGCAGCACCAGCA
>CAZXFZ010000060.1:0-6241 GCA_964640285.1 uncultured Rhodoluna sp. | reverse complement strand
CAGCCCAAGAGGTCGAGTTCTATGCCCGCGAAAAATCAGCCGAGCTGGCCGACCTAACTTTCTAGGCGGCGGAGTTGCCTAAGCGCCGGAGCTCTAGGCGCTCTGGCGGTTCTTCCACCAAGCGCGAATGCCGGCGATGATCGATGCGCTGATGAAGAAAATCGCAATTGCGTAAGACGCGTTCTTGACTGCTGGAATCGAGGCGGCAAAGTATCCGGCAGTGGTCAGGCCCATGCCCCATGCAATCGCACCCACCACGTTCGCGCTGAAGAACTTGTAGTAGTTCATGCGCGAAATACCGGCGATTACCGGAATGAAAACTCGCGCCCAAGGCATGAAACGAGCAACCACAACGGCCCACCAACCCCATGCCTCATAGATCTTTTCTGACTTGGCAATCGCGTTCTTGAGCCAGTTGCCCTTGCGCCTATCTAGGTATGGTCGCCCGTAGTGGCGGCCCAGGGCGTATCCCACCTGATCGCCCAGCCAAGCAGCAACGCCAACGCCGATCGCCATCACCCAAATGTTGACATCGGGATGCGCTGCTGCAACCAAACCAGCCGCAAAAACCAGCGAGTCACCCGTGATGAATGGAATGAATGCGCCAACTAAGAGGCCCGTGCCAGCGAATACCAGCAGCCAGACGATGCCATAGAACAGCCAAGGGCCGACGTCGTCATACCAACCGCTGATCTGGTTGGAGATGGATGCGCTGAGCGCGCCTCCGGTTGCGAAAGAGAGCACCTATCAAGCCTAAGGCTTGCCGTGCAGCACGATTTCGTCGAGGGTCAGTCGAGTGCGGGCGGCAACCTCGCGCTCGAGCAGAACGCCCTCGAGCTTGTCGGCCGGAGCGACCTTGCCCACGGCGAGCGCTACCAGAGCGCGGGTGTCATCGCCAAGGCCGAGCACCTCGTGCAACGCATCCGGAATGATGCCTGCCATGGTGTGCACGCTTAGGCCCAACTCGGTGGCCTGTGCGGTCAGGTTGGCGGCGGCTAGGCCAGCGTCATAGTTGACCCAGGGGTTCTCTTTGCCTTCGGCGTTCTTGAACACGACCGACAAAATCACCAGCGCGGATGCCTTTGGCGCCCAAGCCTGGTTCCAGCCGGTCAGACCCTGCTCGACCACAGTGTTGAACAGGTCGCTGCCGCGGTGCAGAACCGAGAAACGCCATGGCTGCGCGTTGTTGGCCGATGGTGCCCAACGGGCGGCCTCAAGAATCGACAGCACCTCGTGCTCGGTCAAAACGTAGTTTTCGTCGAATGAACGCGGGCTCCAGCGCTCGGCCAGAATCGGCAGAATCGGGGCGGCGGTGACGGCAGTTTTGTTGATTGCAGGAAGGTTTGTCATAGCAATCTAAACTACCCGCGCGGGCAGGCAATTCCCGAACGCTAGGCTGGTCAGCATGTCTCGCAAAGGTCTTCTCCTGTTTCTTGCCGCCGGTATCGCCTGGGGAATGCCCTACTTCTTCATCAAGATTGCGGGCGAAGACTTTGCCACCACGAGCATCATCTTTGCCCGAGTAATCATCGGTGCCGCGGTTTTGATTCCGCTAGCGCTCTATCGCAAGACCCTGATTCGCGCCGTCAAACCTTGGGTGCTGGCCTTTGCGGTAATCGAAATGGTGATTCCTTGGTGGTTGATTACCGAGGCCGAGCGTCACATTGACTCAGGGCTCACCGGTCTGCTGGTGGCAACAGTGCCGTTCTTTGCGCTGCCAATCTCGTTCTTCTTCTTGAAAGATCGCAGCGTCAAACACCCAAAGACCCTGCTTGGATTGGCGTTGGGTTTCGGTGGGCTAATTCTTCTGGTCGGCATCGATAGCTTTGCCGGGCACGTCGACCCGCTGTTCGTCGGGTTTGTGATTCTGGCCGCAATTGGATACGCGGTAGCGCCAGCCATCGCAGCCCAAAAGATGCGCGACATTCCGAGCGAAGGTGTGATCGGTCTTTCGATGGCGATGGTCGCGGTGGTCTATGCCGTTCCAGCTGCCTTCACCCTGCCGAATGACTTGGCCAAAGGTCCGAGCATCGAGGCCTGGGGTGCGCTGCTCACCCTAGGCGTAGTTTGCTCGGCAGTAGCGTTCGTCGTGTTCTTTGCGCTGATCAAAGAGATCGGTTCGGCCCGAGCGACTCTGATTACGTATCCAAACACCGCGGTGGCAATCGTTTTGGGTGTGGTCTTTGCAACCGAACCGTTTACGCCGGGCATGGCAATCGGATTGCCGCTGGTTGCTATCGGCAGCTACTTCGCCACCAAAAAGCACCAGTAGGGCGCTAAGTTGCGCGGTTAGTCGCAGGCCTAGCCGCTGGCTTTGCCGCTTAGCTCATCAACCAGTTGAATCGCGAGTTCGCCGATGTCAGCACGACGACCATAGAAGAAGTATGGGTCGGCCGGCAGGGGAATCTCGTGCAGGCGCTGTGCCAACTCGCTGCCCGAATCGAAGGCCATCGCATAGCCACCGTCGATTAGGTTTTCGAGGTGCTCCCATCCGGTGAGCTTGATGATGCCAACCTTTGTTCCCAAGCCGGCAGCCTCAATCAGCGCGGTCGAGAAGGCCCCAATCGCATACTCGCTCTCGGCGATGATCTCGAGCGAGGTGCGCTCGACGTGCACGAGTTCGATATTGCGAGGTGCGGATGCGCCGAGCGCCGCAAGGGCATCCTCGAATTCGGCGATGTCGTTGCGCGGATGCAGCTTGAACACGACCTTGGTTTCTGGTCGGGCGGTTGCGAACGCGACTGCCTCGTTGAAAATGTCGATGCCGATCAGCGGCTGTGACAGAAAGACGACCTGGCCCGGAATCTTCGGAATCTTGCGATCGCGCACGGCCTCGAACTCGGGGGTCGAACCGACCACGCGAACCTGTTGCTGGCCGGCGTGCTCGATGCCCGAAGTCCAGTAGTCACCCCAGGTCCAGATCTCGTCTGGGATGTATGGAACGTATGGCGAACCCGGCCACGAGAACTGCAGGCTGTATTTCGAAAAGACGCCCGACTGAATCTCGACCACCTTGATGCCGAGCTCCTGGGCGGCAGCCTGAAGCGGCATCCTGGCTGCGTTTACGGCAAACAGAACCTTGGCGCTGGTGCGCTTGAACAGTCTGCGATAACCCCACCGTTGAATGATGAAAGTTCTAAACGTCCAGCGCGGAAACTTGTCGTATGGCTTGAGCGAGAACCCGGTTTCGGTTTCGAGAAACTTGACCACGCGCTGATACTTTTCGTAGTCGGCTTTCTTGAGCAGCATGCGCACCTTGAGTGACCCGAAGATGCCGACATAGGTGTTGAGCCAAATGTTGAAGTCATCGATGCGCGGGGCTGACGTGATGCGATCCCAGGTGCCGACACCTAGGTTGAGTGCGCGTCCACCGAGCGCGTCTGAGATCGGCTTCGAGAACTTGTCTTCGAGCTTTTCGTTGCGAGTGGCAAACGGCACAATCACGGCCTCGAAACGGTCGAGATTTCTAAAGTCGGGTTCACCCTTGCGGGGGCGTCGAGGCATGCCGAAGATCGCCCAACCCAGCAAGGTCATCGGATACCGGCCGCGATAGGTGCGCATCTCGTCGGTGAACTCGATTGCGCGGTTGGTGTCGTAGTTGAACAGCTGCGAGTTTTTGGTGAGCACCTTGAACAGGCGCGAGCGAATCACCGACCAAACATAGATGTCGCCGATTTTCCAGTTGTAAAGGTCTTCGCGCCGTTCGATTTCGAAGAAGGCTTCGCCGATTTTCGCGATGGTTTTATCGGTCATTGTCGGTATCCGTAACTTCTTTGATTAGCTGTCGCAGCGCGCTGAGCCCGGCAGTGTTGGCGGGCAGTGCACTCGCGAAATAGTAACTTGCAGAGTCTGGATTCTGCTTGAGGTCGAGCAATTCTTTGGGCAACCGGTCGGTCAGCGCGAGTGCATCGCCGCGTTCGATCAGCACGGCTGCGTGCTGCCATCCGGTTAGCTTCAGCACACCTACCGGCACCCCGAGCGCAGCGGCCTCAAACAACGCCGTCGAATACACGCCAACCACTGCTGCGGCTCCAGCCATCAGTGGCAGCAGAGGTTCGGATGAATCAAGCGCGGTCAGGTTCTTTGGTGCTTTGGCAAGGCTTGCCGCGATAAGTTCGGGGTCTTCCTGAGGATGCGGTTTGACCACGATCTCAAGGTCGGGGTTTTCGCTGGCGGCCCGCGTCGCGAATTCGAGAATCGCTTGGGTTTGATGCACCTGCGAGGCAATCACGACGCGGTCGCCGTGCTTGGGCAGTCGACCGGCCTCGAGCTGACCTCGCACCTCGGCAAAGGCATCCGGTGCGCCGATGATTGCGGTGGCGACGTTGTCGGGCAAGCCGCACGCGTCGACCCAGTGCTGACCCCAAGCCAGAAAAACATCGGGCAGATAGGCGGGGCTGGCAGACTTTGGCCAACTGAGCAGTGGATGAAGCTTCGAGATTGCGCCGTGCTGCGGTTCAATCACGCTGACCCCGGCGGCCTTCGCACCGGCAATCAGGCCGCGGCGCCAAGCGTTGACATAGATCAGCTTTTCGGTGCCGCTCGCGCGGAACAGGTCGCGATAGCCGAGTTCTTGCGCAACGAAATCGACCAAGAGCCACTTCGGGAACTTTGCATATCGTGCGCCAAATTGACCGATGCGCGCCTCAATTGACTTCATCACGCGTTCATATTTGGCGTTGTGCCACGGCCGCAAACTCAGGGCAACCTCGACCTTGGCCCGGTTGCGATAGCGGCCTCGCACAAAGGCCTCAATGTCTTCGAGTTGCGGGGTTGGCTTGCCCAGATCGGCATACCCCACCGACATCACGGCAACCGAATCCTCAAAAGCATCGACAAATCTGGCCGAAAACTGGTCGCGCCCAGCGGCATCCCTGCGCAAGAAAGGAATCACCAACGTCTTGGCGGCCAGGCTCGGAACGCTGGGCCATGAAGCCTGCCAGCTCAGATCCTGCTTGGATGCCTTTGCCGGCTCGATTCGCTTCTCGATCAGGCCAGACTGTTCGGCGATCTCGCGCAACAGGCGGTCGCGCAGCAGCGGCCACAGATACACCCGGCCAACTCGCCAGCGATAAAGGTCTTCGGATTGCTCGACCTCAAGCAGGGCGGTCCAGACGGACTGCAGGTCTTGAATCACTGGGTCTGCGCCTCGCCCGAATGCTCGTCAGGTGCTTCCGCCGCACGCTTGGCCAGGATTGCCGCGGCGCGATCGAAGTCGGCCTGGCTGTCGATGTCTACCGAATCCTCGGCAGACATGATGAACGGAACAGCACCGTCAACCGGAATCGCGCCGGCCTTCGCGAAGTCGCTGTAACGGAACATATAGATAGCACCGTTGGGCACGTAGGCGGTCTTCAGTGACTGTCGGTTTTGCGTGAGCGCTTCAGGAAACACTGGAGTGATGCGGCCATCTTCGTCGATGCGAAGCGACCAGTATGGCGACTTCTCAAGCGGAGTGATTGAGATCAGGTTGCGGGCCAATTCGGTGCGCGCGAGAGTGTCAATGGCCTTTTGAACGTGCTGGGCGGTGCGCAGCGGCGAGGTCGGCTGCAGGTAGATAACCCAGAGGTCGCGGGTGTCGTCGAAACTGTCATCCTGCTCAAAGAAGTCGCGCAGAACATCAGCAGCGGTGGCCTCATCGGTGGCGGCGTGGGCCGAACGCTCGTGGGGAATAACGGTATCGACTCCCGAATTGCGAGCTGCGTCAAGAATCTCTGGCGAGTCACTCGACACCACGACCATGTCGGCGAAGCCCAGGTAGTCACCCTCGAGCTGAGTCGAGTCAATCGCCCGCTGAATCAGCGAGCGACCCCCGAGTGACATCAGGTTCTTGCCCGGCAAGCCTTTGGAGCCACCCCTGGCTGGAATGAATGCAACTACGTTTAGACCCTGAAACATAAGCTCCCCCTAAAAATTGAGCCATTCTTCGTGGTTGTTGCGTGCCTCGTTGAGATCGTCGTGACGACCGATATCCAACCAGGACTCGTGAATCGGAAAAGCCACAACCTTGCGTCCGTGCTCTTTGACGAGCTCGAGCAGGGTTGGCATGTCGGTGAACTCATCCTTTGGAATCAGGCTCAGTGCCCACGGGTCGAGCGCATATATTCCTGCCGAAACCATCGAGCGGTGAATCGGCTTTTCGCTGATCGAATCAACCTCGGCACCCTTGATGTTGACCACACCGTATGGCACCTGGAACTGGTATTCGCGCACGCCCAGAGTTGCGGCGGCCGACTGCTTG
>CAZXFZ010000059.1:0-6296 GCA_964640285.1 uncultured Rhodoluna sp. | reverse complement strand
CGGATTTAACCTAGTTGGCTATGGATGCGTTACCTGCATTGGAAATTCTGGTCCTCTAGCTGACGAAATTAGCGAGGCAATCAACAACAACGATCTCGCTGTAACTGCCGTTCTCTCGGGAAACAGAAACTTCGAGGGTCGTATCAGTCCAGACGTGAAGATGAACTATTTGGCATCGCCACCTCTGGTTATCGCTTATGCCCTGGCCGGAACCATGGACTTCGATTTCGAGAACGACGCTCTGGGTCAGGATTCAAACGGAAATGACGTTTTCCTCCGAGACATCTGGCCAACCGCCCAGGAAGTCCAGGAGACCATCGACAACTCGATCAACAGTGAGATGTTTAAAACTCAGTACGCGTCAGTTTTTGACGGAGACAATCGCTGGCGATCACTGCCGACTCCAGAGGGCGCGACATTTGCCTGGGATCCAAGCTCAACTTATGTGCGCAAGGCGCCTTACTTCGACGGCATGCAAGCTAAGCCCGAAGCGGTCAAGGACATTACTGGTGCCCGAGTGCTAGCCAAGCTGGGCGATTCTGTAACCACAGACCACATCAGCCCCGCCGGCAGCATCAAAGCCGATTCGCCTGCTGGAAAGTACCTCGCAGAGCACGGAGTGTCGCGAGTTGATTTCAACTCCTACGGCTCACGTCGCGGAAACCATGAGGTCATGATTCGTGGCACATTCGCAAACATTCGACTGAAGAACCAACTCTTGGACGGCGTTGAAGGTGGCTACACCCGCGACTTCACAATGCCAGAGGGTCCTCAGTCATTCATCTACGATGCCTCGGTCAACTACCAAGCCGCTGGGACGCCATTGGTGATTCTAGGTGGCAAGGAGTATGGCTCAGGTTCGTCGCGAGATTGGGCCGCCAAGGGCACGCGCCTTCTCGGCGTTAGTGCTGTAATCGCTGAGTCGTTCGAGCGCATCCACCGTTCAAACCTGATTGGTATGGGTGTGCTTCCACTCCAGTTCCCAGCCGGTGCGACCGCTGACTCGCTTGGTCTTGACGGCACTGAGGAGTTCTCGATTACGGGAGTGACGCAGCTGAACAACGGAATCACGCCAAAGACCGTGCGCGTCGTCGCTAAGCCAACTGTCCACTCAACTGAGGGCAAGCAAGTCATCGAGTTCGATGCAGTGGTTCGAATCGACACTCCCGGAGAGGCGGACTACTACCGTAACGGTGGAATCCTTCAGTACGTGCTCCGGAGTTTGGTCGCTTAGCGGTTTGTCAGGAATTCCTGAGCAGCTAGCTGAATTCGATATCTCATGACAATCCTGTCGAGAATTCGGGGTCCGAGGGACTTGGATGCGCTCAGCGCTGATGAGCTTTCTCAGTTGGCCGGCGAAATTCGCGAATTTCTCGTGAACGCCGTTGCTCGCACAGGTGGACATCTTGGCCCGAATCTTGGAGCTGTCGAAGCCACCATTGCGATCCATCGAGTATTCGACTCACCAAAAGATTCGATTATCTTCGACACGGGCCACCAGTCATACGTTCACAAACTGTTGACTGGGCGACACGATTTTTCTCGCCTAAGGCAATCTGGCGGAATAGCAGGATACCCCCAGCGAGCCGAATCGATTCACGACATTGTTGAGTCTTCGCATGCTTCATCCTCACTCTCTTGGGCTGACGGCATAGCTAGAGCAAATGCGAATTTGGGTCACAAAGATCGTCACGTGGTCGCCTTCGTAGGAGACGGCGCTCTCACCGGCGGAATGGCCTGGGAAGCGCTAAACAACATAACTGATGGCCAAGAACGCCGACTCACAGTCGTAGTCAATGACAATGGCCGTTCTTATGCACCGACCATTGGCGGATTTGCTCGATACCTAAACGAGGTTCGAACGGTGCCTGCCTACGGGCGCGCCTATCGTCTATCTCGCCGCGTATTTGAAAGATTTGGGCTACTGGGTCGCCTGACTTACTCGGCTGCCAGGGGAGCGGGCAAGGGGCTGCTTGCCGCCTTTGCCCCAAAGGGTATTTTTCCAAACCTTGACTTGAAGTACATCGGCCCAATCGACGGCCACGACCTATCCGCAGTTGAGACGGCGCTCCGTCAGGCGAAGCAGTACGGCGAGCCATCCATCGTTCATCTGATAACTCAAAAGGGCAAGGGCTTTGACCCCGCGATGCTCCACCAGGACGACCAATTTCATGCCGTTGGGCAGATAGACCCAAAAACTGGCGAATCTCTCGAGGTCAAGTCCGGCCCTTCCTGGACCAAAGTTTTCGCTGAGGAAATCCTCGAGATTGCTCGTCAGAACCCTCGAGTTGTCGGCATAACGGGTGCCATGCAGATTCCGGTCGGGCTTGACAAATTCGCTAAGGAATTCCCAAATCGCGTCATCGATGTCGGTATCGCAGAGCAGCACGCGGTAGCTTCCGCAGCTGGCCTAGCCTACGGGGGACTCCACCCTGTCGTCGCGGTCTATGCGACGTTCATGAACCGCGCGTTCGACCAAGTTCTTATGGACGTGGCGCTCCACAAGGCCGGCGTGACCTTCGTACTAGACCGCGCGGGAGTCACCGGCCCCGATGGCGCTTCTCACCACGGCATGTGGGACTTGGCTCTGTTCCAGCTTGTCCCGAACATCAAGCTTGCGGCACCAAGGGATGCCGATTCGCTTCGAGAACTGCTTCGCGAGGCCGTTGCCATCGAAGATCGTCCAACCATGATTAGATTCGGCAAGGGCGTAGCCGAGAGTGCCATCCCGGCAATTGAGCGCACAACGGACGGCGTAGACCTCTTGGCGGGTACCGGATCAGGCGATGTCTTGATGCTTGGCGTTGGAAGCATGAGTCGGGTCGGCCTAGAGGCGGCTAGGTTACTCAACGAGGAAGGTCTCTCGGTAACGGTTGCCGACCCTAGATGGGTAGTTCCAGTGCCAAAGTCTGTTCTCGAACTTGCCAGAAACCACAGACTAGTGGTGACGATCGAAGACGGCATCAAAGTTGGGGGAATAGGTACGCGCGTGCGTCAAGATCTTCGTGAAGCTGGCATCGAAACAGCGTTGACTGAAATTGGGCTACCTGACGAGTTCTTGCCACATGCCACTCGAGAAGAGATTCTCGAGGCTTCGGGTCTTACACCTTCGGCTGTATCGAAGCAGGTTGTTGAGCAGTTTGCTGGCCGTCGGAGTCCTTCTGTTCAGTAAAGGACTGTGCTAGCCGCTGCGCTGTAAGTTCGATTTGCCACTTTCTTGCACCTAGGTTCGCTAGACGCTCGCCAATCGAATCCCCGTCAAGCAGCGACAGATCGAAGCAGACGGCCCTAAGTGCGTCTGGCTGAAGAATGTTTTCGGCCGGAATCTGAAGCTCTTCGCTAAGTTCCGTGATCGATTTGCGTGCCGACTTCAGTCGAGCGTCGGCCTCGGGAAACTTCTGTGGCCAAATTCTGTGGTTGGGTATTCCAACAGCAGGCAAGCGCAAAGCTGGCAAATCCAAGGTGTTCGAACCGCGCTGGACGGCATCCCACCATAGATCGATGTAAGTTCGACTGGCGCGGCCAGAGAAAGCACGATTACCTAGGAGCTCTGACCTTGACCTGGCAACGGTTTTTGCGGCAGCAATAATCGATGAGTCGGGGATTAGTCTTCCAGCAGCAATGTCCATCTTTTGGGCTAGGTTGTCCCTTGCCTCGAACATTTCTCTGACAATTGCAAGCTGCCGCTGGTCGCGAATCTCATGCGCACCCGATATCGATCTCCAACGTTCTTGGGATTTTTCGCGAGGATGAAAGCTAGGCAGAGGTTCAAATTCCTGGAATGCCCAGTCGAGCTTTTCAGCATTTTTCAGTGCGAGCTGCAAGGCGTCCCAAAGATCTGGAAGAACCTCCACGTCAAGGGCGGCGTAATCGAGCCAATCATCCGCGAGTGGCCGGGTACTCCAGTCGACGGCGGAGTGTTCCTTGGCGAGTTTGACGCCGAGAAAATGTTCGACCACAGCGCCGAGGCCCACCCGAGGTAGCCCCAGGATTCGACTGCCAAGTTCCGTGTCATAGATTCGCCCGGCGACAAGCCCAATCTCTCTAAGGCAGGGTACATCCTGACTACTAGCGTGAAGAATCCACTCTTGCCCCGAGACCGCGTTGCTAAGTGCCGAGTACGCTTCTTGGCTGTCAATTGCAGTTATCGGGTCAACCAGCAGAATCTCACCTCCCCGGCGATAGAGCTGCACAAGGTATGCGCGTTGGCTGTACTTAAATCCCGAGGCGCGCTCAGCGTCAACGGCTATCGGCCCATCCAACTTTGCAAGTGCCTCGCAGGCCAATACGAGTTCGGTTGGAGTGGAGACGTAACGCACGTTAGCGTTCGGTTTACGCAATTCGTTAGGTTCGGGCCTGTTTAGCAACTTAGATCCGAGCTACGTGATCGTTTACTTGCCCGCCGAAAAGCAGCACAGCGTCTAGCCAAGCTTCAAAGTGTGGCAGAAAGTCATTCGTCTTGAGGCTCCACGATGCCCGCATCTCAATTTGCGCATGGTGATCTTGGTGCTCCAGCGCCCCAAATCCAACTGACAGCACCCTCGTTACTGTGCCAGCTGGCGCTGCATACGCAGCAGAGCGAGCCCTGAGTGCGTCAGTGAGCCAATCCCAAGCTATTTCCGAGCTCGAGGCGTCCGATGCGATTTCAAACTCGAGTGAGGACTTTATGAAGCAAATCACTCTAAAGTTTCCAAACCAGTTTTCTTGGCCGGGTTCATCCCACAGCAGAACCAGTCTTCCCGTGCCCTGATTTGCCTCGTCAACACCAGGTATAAGGCTCGTTGAATTCTCTAGGTGTGCGGAAAAGGCAACCGAGTACTTAGCGAGTCCCTCTGGGGCATCGATTTGATGAACCACGACATTCGTACGCTGCACGAATTCACCCAGTGACGCCAAGGCGCCAGCGAAATCCGCCGGTAGGGAATCAGGGGCCTTAAGGTTCAACATCGATATAAAGCGTAGGTAAAGCTAACCCATCGGGTTGGTTGCCACTCCGCAAGTTTCTCAATGACTCAGAACTGTGCGTGCCAAAAGCTCAAATCGGATGAACAATCAATGTTTATGAAAGCCTCGAAACTTAATTTGCATTCTTTTAGAAGTGCTTTCAGCGCCGCTTCACCCTTGTTATTACCGGGATCGGTAACTGTTACATAGGCGTCAGCAACTAGTCCAGCTGCGTTCAGTGCGGTAAACATCACCCGCCCGCTCTCGAGCAGAATCTTTGAATTCCTCGGAAGCGCTTTTTCCGCCATGAAGCCAGAGAATGACTCATAGATCTCGATCGGGTGTCGCGTTGTGTCAGATTCAACTTCGGCAATCATGGCTTCAACTTTGTCGCGTTTGGAAGGTGTCGATGAGATTACCGCGATCGGAGCAAACTTTGATGGTCGATAGCGCTCTGCAACAAATGTGTCTGCCGAAACCACAATCCAGTCAGCCTGGCGGCGAGCCGAAAGCAAAAATTCGCGATCCAGGGCGTTGGTTACAGTATGGCTGGTTCCATCACTCCCGACCGATTCTCCAGACCGGTTGACGACCTGCAGCCAAGTGATGCCAGCCCTGAGTCGAACGTGAGGCCTGTTCACACCGAGCTTTTCTCGCGTGTTTGGCGTTTGATTCTAGCGAGCATGCCTGCCATGCCGCGCAACCTCAGTGCTGAAATCGCCTCTCTCAACCCAAGCCGGTTCGGAAAGTCGTCGTCGAAGTTCAGCACCTCTTCCACGGTTCTACCGTTCAGAAGGGAGTGCAGAATACTTGCAAATCCTCGTGTCGTCGGGGCTTCACGAGGTGCGGTAAGGAAAATCTCCACCACTCCAGAATGAACTTCGGTGAATAGATAAACCGGTGATTGACACTCTTCGACGCGCTCGAGCAGATCAGGGTGGTCCGCGTACCTCGGAGGCAGATCTGGAAGAGAGTTTGCGAATTCGAGAAGAAGCTGCAGCCTATTGGCAAGGTCGAGCTCGAGGAACTCCTCGGCTAGTTCGTCTGCCGCTGTATCGGTCATCTAATGATGTTACTTGCGCAGCACTGGTGTGTGCGAGCCAGGTTCCGCGCCTTTGACGATCGGAACACCAACTAGGCTGCCCCATTCGGTCCAAGAACCGTCATAGTTTCTTACGGACTCGAAACCAAGCAGATACTTCAAAACGAACCAGGTGTGGCTGCTGCGTTCTCCGATGCGGCAATAGGCAATAACGTCGTCGCCAGCCTTGAGTGCCGCCTGATTTAGGTAGAGCTCGGCAAGATCCGAATTTGGTTTGAATACGCCGAGCTCCCCCGCGGCTCGAGACCAG
>CAZXFZ010000058.1:383-6401 GCA_964640285.1 uncultured Rhodoluna sp. | reverse complement strand
ACCAGGTGCTTCGGCTGCGCGAGCAAGAACCGAGCCGAGCATAACAGCGTCTGCACCGCAGGCAATCGCCTTGACGATGTCGCCCGAGGTGCCCAATCCGCCGTCGGCGATGACGTGAACGTAGCGGCCGCCAGACTCATCCATGTAGTCGCGACGAGCACCGGCAACATCGGCAACCGCGGTGGCCATTGGCGCGTGAATGCCCAAAACTTTGCGAGTGGTGGATGCGGCTCCGCCACCGAAGCCCACCAGAACACCGGCTGCACCCGTGCGCATCAGGTGGAGTGCCGCGGTGTAGGTTGCAGCGCCACCAACGATTACCGGCACATCGAGCTTGTAGATGAACTCTTTGAGGTTCAGCGGCTGCACGTTCTTCGAAACGTGTTCGGCCGAAACAGTAGTGCCTCGAATCACGAACAGGTCTACGCCGGCCTTGACCACGACGTCGCTGAACTCGGCGGCGCGCTGCGGACTGAGCGCACCGGCAACCGTCACGCCTGCAGCGCGAATTTGGGCGATCCGATCACGAATCAGTTCTGGCTTGATTGGTGCCGAATAGATCTGTTGCATGCGCAAGGTCGCCTGCTCTGGTGCCAGTTTGGCAATCTCTTCGAGTTGAGCGGTTGGGTCTTCGTAGCGAGTCCACAGACCTTCTAGGTCGAGCACACCGAGTCCACCCAGCTTGCCGATCGCAACTGCAGTCTCGGGTGAAACGACAGAATCCATCGGCGCACCGATTACTGGAAGGTTGAAGTTGTATGCGTCGATCTTCCAGGCGGTCGAAACGTCCTTTGGGTCGCGAGTGCGACGTGACGGAACGATTGCGATGTCGTCGAATGCCCAAGCGCGCTGACCGCGCTTGCCACGGCCAATCTCGATTTCGCTCATGAGGTTCCTAACTCTTAGTACTCAGCCTGTGCGGCTTGGTTCGTCTATCGGGTGCCGTAGTTTGGCGCTTCGGCAATCATCTGGATGTCGTGCGGGTGACTCTCGCGCAGACCAGCCGCCGTGATTCGAACGAACTTGCCACGCTCCTGAAGCTCTGGCACGGTCTCGGCACCTACATAACCCATGGATGCCCGCAGACCGCCAATCAGCTGGTGGGTAACCGAGGCTACCGAACCCCGGTAAGGCACGCGCCCTTCGATGCCCTCGGGCACGAGCTTGTCTTCGCGCAGAACGTCATCCTGAAAGTAACGGTCTTTCGAGTACGACTGAGCTTGACCGCGGGACTGCATGGCTCCCAGGGATCCCATGCCGCGATAGGTCTTGAACTGCTTGCCGCCAACGAAGGTAACTTCACCCGGAGCCTCATCCGTGCCCGCCAAGAGCGAGCCAAGCATCACCGAGTTTGCACCAGCGACCAACGCCTTAGGGATGTCACCCGAGTACTGCAAGCCGCCATCGGCAATCACTGGAACACCGGCTGGCTTGCAGGCCAGCGATGCCTGATAGACCGCGGTGACCTGGGGAACACCGACACCAGCAACGACTCGAGTGGTGCAGATCGAACCCGGTCCAACGCCAACTTTGACACCGTCAGCACCGGCATCCACCAGCGCCTGCGCACCTTCGCGAGTTGCGACGTTTCCGCCGATGATGTCAACGTTCTTGGCGAATGGCTCGGCCTTGAGTTTTGCGACCATCTCGAGCACCGCACTGTTGTGGCCGTGAGCCGTGTCAACAATAAGGAGGTCTACCCCAGCATCGATAAGTGCCATCGAGCGCTCCCAGGCGTCCTGGCCAACACCGACGGCTGCTCCAACCAGCAGGCGACCGCTGGCATCCTTGGATGCGTTCGGGTACTTCTCGCTCTTGTCGAAATCCTTGACCGTGATCAAGCCACGCAATTTGCCATTCGCGTCAATCAACGGAAGCTTCTCGATGCGGTGCTGGGCGAAGATCGCGATTGCCTCTTCTGGCTTGACTCCGACCGGAGCGGTCACCAGAGGCATCGGAGTCATTACATCTTTAACCAAAGTGGTGGTGCGCTGAACATCGAGCACAAAACGCATGTCACGGTTGGTCACGATGCCCAGCAGCAGGCCGTCCTCATCAACAACCGGAAGACCGGATACCCGATAGCGAGCGCAGAGGTCATCCACCTCTTGAATTGTTGAAAGCGGAGTGGTTGTGACCGGGTGGCTAACCATGCCGGCTTCGCTCCTCTTAACCATGTCAACCTCGGCGGCTTGACGCTCGAGCGAAAGATTGCGGTGCAAAACACCAATGCCACCCTGACGAGCCATGGCTATGGCCATGCGAGCTTCGGTGACCGTATCCATTGCGCTCGATAGCAGCGGGATGTTGATTTCGATGCGCTTGCTCAAACGAGTCTTAGTGTTCACCGCGCTCGGCACGATGTTTGATTCGCCTGGCAGCAGCAAAACGTCATCGTAGGTGAGGCCGACAAAGCCGAATGGATCGTTTTGGGTCATTGGTGAAGTCCTAAAAACTTGGAAACCGTTGATTAAGTCTAGCCGAATGGCGGATTGGCGCTTCGGGCAAATTGTTGTGCCACACACCACTTGCGTGATGAAACTGAAACATTTAGCCGCTAGTGTTTTCCAAGGCACGCAATGGCGCTTCGACGCGCCAGCCAGAATCACGGAGGTTGGTTTGAACCAGCTAAGAACTCAGGGTTTGAAGAAGTTTGGTCTTCTGTCCGCAGTGCTGATGATGATGTTGACGCTCTTTGCAGCTCCATCCATCGCCCACGCGGAAGACGCAATCCCTTACACAATCAGTGGAACACTTCTCAACAGCACCGACGAGGGCAAAGTCCCAATCGAAGGCGTCAAGCTGGTAGCAACCGCTGAGGACGGCAAGACCTTCGAAGCCACCTCAGATGCCGAAGGTCTCTGGACTATCGAGGTTCCCGGTGCCGGAATCTACAAGGTCGAGTTAGACCAGACCACCTTGCCTGAGGGTGTTGCACTTCGCGAGGGGCAGGAGGCCGTTCGAGAGGTAGACCTGTCTAGCTTCACCGAGGAAATCGTTCTCTTCAAGTTCGGAGTCAAGGTCAACAACACTCAGTCGGTGGGTGACCAATTCCTCATCCGCCTGTTCTCGGGCATCAACTTTGGTCTGCTTCTAGCCATGGCCGCGATCGGCATCTCGCTGATCTTCGGAACCACTGGTCTGAGCAACTTTGCTCACGGTGAAATGGTGACCATCGGTGCGCTGTTCATGTGGGTCTTCTACAGCGTCTTCCAGTTGAACATCATTGTCGCTGCAGTTGCTGCGATTGCAGTATCTGCGGCGCTTGGCTGGGTTCAGGATGCCGGTCTCTGGAAACCACTGCGCAAACGCAGGCTTGGCCTAAACCAGATGATGATCGTTTCAATCGGTTTCTCGATTGTTGCTCGTTACCTGCTGCTGTTGTTCTTCGGCGGAGACACCAAGGACATCGCTGGCAACACCGAGTTCTTTTCAATCGGTCCGATTCGCACCAGCTGGGTAACCATCAGCAGCATGGTGATTTCGGTGCTGGCTCTGGCCGGAGTCGCATACTTCTTGACACAAACCCGCACCGGAAAGGCAGCTCGCGCAGTTAGCGACAACCCATCGCTTGCAGCGGCCACCGGTATCGACGTTGAGCGCATCATTCGAATCGTCTGGGTGTTCGCTGCAGCACTGACCGGTTTGGCTGGAGTGCTCTACGGACTTCAGTTCCAGGCCAACTGGATGCTCGGATTCGACATCCTGTTGCTGCTGTTCGCAGCTGTCACACTGGGTGGTCTCGGCACCGCTCTGGGTGCCGCGGTTGGTGCGATGATCATCGGACTGGTTGTTGACCTGTCGGTAATGATCGTGCCAAACGAGCTTCGCTACGCAACCGCGCTGGTAATTCTGATTGTCATTCTTATCGTTCGCCCACAGGGTGTTCTCGGCAAGAAGCAGAGAATCGGTTAAGGGCACAGGAGAAAAATTATGGATTGGCTAAGCTCTCTAAACCTGACCGCGGGTGAGTTCATCAACGTTCTCACCGCAGCCTATGTGCTGTGTGCCCTCGGTCTGGCAGTGCACTTCGGTTTCACCGGTCTGCTCAACTTCGGTCAAGCTGCGTTCGCTGCTCTTGGCGCATACGGATTCGCAATTGCAACGCTGAACTTCGGTTGGCCTTGGTGGGCCGCTCTGCTCGCAGGTATTTTTGCAGCTGCGGCGTTCGCGCTGATTCTCGGTATTCCAACACTGCGACTGCGAGCCGATTATTTGGCGATTGTGACAATCGCGGCGGCCCAAGCGCTCGTGTTCTCGTTCCAGTCTTCGGCATTCGAAAAGACCACCGGTGGTTCGAACGGTCTCTCGGGCTTCGGTGAGGACTTCTACGCGCTCAACCCGATTCCAGAAGGATCGTATCCGTTCTCGATCTGGTTCAATGCCGACATCGCGATTCCGTTCAGCAACAAAGAACTGTTCATTCGAATCGTTGCCTGGGGACTCGTGCTCGTGGCCGCGTTGTTCCTGTTCTTCCTAACTCGAAGCCCATGGGGTCGCGTGCTCAAGGGCATCCGTGAAGACGAGGATGCGGTTCGCGCACTCGGCAAGAACGTCTTCGCCTACAAGATGCAGGCACTTGTCATCGGTGGTGTGCTTGCATCACTCGGTGGAATGGTCTTCGTTCTGGCAACCGACACCAACCAGCCGGCAACCTGGGTGAGCAACTTCACCTTCATGATCTGGACTGTTCTGCTGCTCGGTGGAGCCGCAACAATCCTTGGCCCAATCGTGGGTGGAATGATCTTCTTCGCTCTGCTATCGCTAACCGAAATCATTCTCGAAGCCATGGTCAAGGGTGGCCTGTTGCCGTTCCTCGACGTCGCTCAGGTTGGCCAGATCCGCTACCTGCTCGTGGGCTTGATCCTGATGCTGTTGGTCATCTTCCGCCCGCAAGGAATCTTTGGAAACAAGAAGGAGCTGCAGTTCAATGGCTAATGACATTGTCGCGGGCGAGATTGCCCCAGGCTGCAAGAAGGTTGACCCGATTCTGGTCGCCGACAACGTAACTCGCCAGTTCGGTGGTCTGACCGCCGTAAACGTCGAGCACGTCGAGATCCCACGTGGCAAGATCACCGCTCTTATCGGCCCTAACGGCGCCGGCAAGACCACGCTGTTCAACCTGCTGTCGGGCTTCGACAAGCCCAACACCGGAACCTGGTTCTTCGATGGCAAGGACCTGGCCGGCGTCGCCCCATACAAGGTGGCTCGTCTGGGCATGATTCGCACCTTCCAGCTCACCAAGGCGCTAAGCCTTCTCACGGTCATTGACAACATGCGTCTTGGATCACAGGAGCAGACTGGTGAAGGCCTGCTCAAGGCCCTGTTCAAGCCGCTTTGGAAGAAGCGTGAAGAAGAAATCACCGTTCAGGCTGACGAGCTTCTGAAGCGATTCAAGCTGGATGCGAAACGCGAAGACTTCGCCGGCTCGCTCTCGGGTGGCCAGCGCAAGTTGCTCGAGATGGCGCGTGCTTTGATGGGCAAGCCAAAGATGGTCATGCTGGATGAGCCAATGGCAGGTGTCAACCCTGCACTCACCCAGAGCCTGCTCGAGCACATCAAGAGTCTCAAGGCTGACGGCACCACAGTGCTGTTCGTCGAGCACGACATGCACATGGTTCGCCACATCAGCGACTGGGTAATCGTTATGGCCGAAGGCAAGGTTGTGGCCGAAGGGCCGCCCGCCGACGTCATGAAGAACCCAGCGGTGATTGACGCATACCTGGGCGCCCACGCAAACACCGACCTCGGCGACGTCGAGATTTCCTAAGGAGACACAAATGACCACTCATGTTGTGCACGCCGAAAACCTGTTTGCTGGCTACCTGCCCGGCATCAACATCCTGAATGGCGCTAGCCTGGTCGCCGACAAGGGCGAACTCATCGGAATCATCGGACCAAACGGTGCCGGAAAGTCAACCCTGCTCAAGGCAATCTTCGGCCAGGTGAACATTCGCGAGGGACGCGTGCTGCTGAACGGCGAAGACATCACCGGTCTCAAGGCAAACCAGCTGGTTT
>CAZXFZ010000058.1:0-360 GCA_964640285.1 uncultured Rhodoluna sp. | reverse complement strand
AGGGTGTGGCCTTCGTGCCACAAACCAACAACGTGTTCCCGAGCCTGACCATCGAAGAGAACCTGCAGATGGGTGTGTTCCAGACTCCTAAACGCTTTGACGAGCGCTTCGAGTTTGTCACCAACATTTTTCCTGACCTAGGCAAGCGTCGCGCCCAGAAGGCCGGCTCACTCTCGGGTGGTGAACGCCAGATGGTGGCCATGGGCCGTGCGCTCATGATCGACCCATCAGTTCTGCTGCTAGACGAGCCATCAGCCGGTCTGTCGCCAGTTCGACAGGATGAAGCATTCCTGCGCGTCAAGGAAGTCAACAAGGCTGGCGTGACCGTAATTATGGTTGAGCAGAATGCTCGACGCTGCC
>CAZXFZ010000057.1:0-6603 GCA_964640285.1 uncultured Rhodoluna sp. | reverse complement strand
TTTGTCGCCTCGCTGTGGGACCCTAATTGCAACCTTGGAGCCACGAATCTCGCCGAGGAACTGTTCCAGAGCGACAAGGTCATCCGGCTTGGTTGGCACCAGGACCTCTTTCGGCACCTCAGTTCCCGAAATGGATGCGTATGCGTGTTCGAGCACATACTCGATAAGTTCACCAGGTTCACGCTCGAGCTCTTTGTCGAGGACCCAGCCTCTCACTCCGCGCACGCGACCTCCGCGAACGATGAACTGGCATACTGCTGCCGCAAGCTCATCGTCGGCGATTCCGAATAGGTCTGCATCGGTCTGATCACTGAAGACAACTGCAGATTTTGCGAGAACAGCCTCAAGTGCCTGAAGGTCATCGCGGTATTTTGCGGCCAATTCATAGTGTTGTTCCTCAGAGGCCGCTTTCATAAGTCGCTCAAGGCGTTGTATGTGTTTGCTGTCACCTCCGGCCAAAAAGTCGGCGAAGGCTTTAGCTATTTCACTGTGCTTGTCATCGCTGACTCTATCGACGCAGGGTGCCGAGCATTTGCCGATATCTGCCAATAGGCAGGGTCTTCCTGACTGTTTGGCTCGGTCGAAAATCTGCTTGCTGCACGATCTGACCGGATACACCTTCAGCATGGTGTCTAGAGTTTCGCGGACCGCCCATGCCTGTGTGTACGGCCCAAAATACTTGACACCTTTCTGTTCGCGATTGCGAGTGATGAAAGCTCGGGGGTACTTTTCACCTAGCGAGATGGCCAGGTAGGGATACGACTTGTCGTCCTTCAAGCGCACATTGAAGGGTGGATCGAATTCCTTGATCCAAGTGAACTCAAGTTGGAGGGCCTCGAACTCTGTATTCACGATGGTCCACTGGACGTCAGCCGCCGTAGTGACCATCCTTCTGGTTCGCTTATGTAGCGACTCGAGAGGCCCAAAATAGTTGCTAAGTCTGGCACGCAGATTTTTCGCCTTGCCGACGTAGAGGACTCTTCCATTGGCATCGAGCCAACGATAGACACCCGGCTGGGTAGGAATGTCGCCAGTCTTCGGTCTATATGGAAGAGCGTCGGCCATTAGCCGAGAATTTCCTTCAGGAATGCGCCGGTGAAGCTCTTTGGGTGCTTTGCGACCTGCTCTGGAGTCCCCTCGGCCAAGACTGTTCCACCTCTGGATCCACCCTCTGGACCCATGTCAATTAGCCAGTCTGCCGATTTGATTACGTCGAGATTGTGCTCGATGACCAGAACGGTGTTTCCTTTGTCGGTCAGCCCGTTTAGCACATGCAGGAGTTTGCGGACATCCTCAAAGTGAAGGCCGGTCGTCGGCTCATCAAGCACATAGATTGTTCGACCAGTGCTGCGTTTTTGAAGTTCGGTCGCCAATTTGACGCGCTGGGCCTCGCCACCAGAAAGAGTCGTCGCGCTCTGGCCAAGACGCACGTAACCTAAGCCAACCTCAACAAGTGTCACTAGGTATCTCGAAATTGCGCTGATTGGCGCGAAAAACTCGGCGGCTTCGGCAATCGGCATTTCGAGCACTTCGGCAATTGTTTTGCCTTTGTAGAGCACCTGGAGGGTTTCTCGGTTATATCTTGCGCCGTGGCACACCTCGCATGCGACGTAGACGTCAGGCAGGAAGTTCATTTCGATTTTTAGAGTGCCGTCTCCTGAGCACGCCTCGCAGCGCCCTCCCTTAACGTTGAACGAGAATCTGCCCTGCTGATATCCCCTAGCCTTAGCCTCTTGGGTTTCGGCAAACAATTTTCGGATGTGGTCGAATACCCCTGTGTATGTTGCGGGATTCGATCTGGGCGTGCGACCGATAGGTGCCTGATCAACGTGCACGACCTTGTCAAGGAGCTCGAGTCCTTCGACCCGAGTGTGCCTTCCCGCCACTCCCTTGGCTCCGTTCAGAGCGTTCGCCAAGACCTGATACAAAACATCGTTAATCAGCGAAGATTTTCCTGAACCGCTGACACCGGTCACGGCTGTGAATACTCCTAGCGGAATGTCGACGTCTACGTCGCGAAGGTTGTTCTCGCGGGCGCCAACAATTCGAAGTTTTCGATTTGGATCGACAGGGCGACGTTTTTTAGGTGTCGCAATCTTTTCGCGTCCACTTAGGAAAGCTCCGGTAACGGATCTCTCGTTCTTTAGGATCTCTGAATAGGGTCCGCTGTGAACCACTTCACCGCCGTTTACTCCGGCACCTGGCCCGATATCCACGACCCAGTCAGAGGCCTTGATGGTGTCCTCGTCGTGCTCGACTACGAGAAGGGTGTTGCCAAGGTCCCGCAGCTTCACAAGAGTGTCGATCAGTCGGCGGTTGTCGCGCTGATGCAGGCCAATCGATGGTTCGTCAAGCACATAGAGCACACCGGTTAATCCCGAACCAATCTGTGTCGCTAGGCGGATGCGTTGCGCCTCCCCTCCCGACAGAGATCCTGCTGATCGCTCGAGGCTCAGGTAATCGAGTCCAACCGCAAGCAAAAAGTCCAAACGGGCTCGGATCTCGCGCAAGACTTGAGCTGCGATTTTGGCATCTCGCTCATCAAGCTCGATTGACTCAAAAAACTGGTAGGTCTCGGCCAAACTCGTCTTAACGACATCGTGAATTGATTTTTCGAAAACTTTGACGGCCAAGACTTCGGGTCGCAATCGTGCTCCGCTGCAGGCGGGGCATGGAATTTCACGCAGGTAAGCGGCCCACTTTTCTCTTGCCCAGTCGCTCTCGGTCTCGAGGTGTTTGCGCTCCACATACCTGAGGACGCCTTCGAATCCTGAGGTGTAGCGCAGTTCTCTGCCATACCTGTTTTTCCACTTGACTTTGACATCAAAGTTGTTTCCGTGAAGCACCGCTTCGCGAACTTCACTGTCTAATTCCTGCCAAGGAGTAGTTAGTTCGAATTCGAGGTCCCGAGCCAGCGCCTCTAGATTTCTTAGAAAGAACGGATACAAACCTTTTCCGGTTTGCGACCAAGGAAGAATCGCTCCGCCCAGAATCGAAGCGCTCGGATCCCCAATAACCAAATCGCCGTCAACCGACATCTTTGTGCCCAGTCCGGTGCACTCTTGGCAGGCACCGAATGGTGCATTGAATGAGAAGGTCCGAGGTTCGATTTCAGTCAGAGCAAGAGGGTGCTCGTTTGGGCAACTCATGCGTTCTGAGAACACCATGTTCTTCTGGCTTGAACCTGCCTCTCGGTCTACAAAATCAATCAGAATTCGACCATTGGCTAGTTTGAGAGCTGTTTCTACCGAGTCAGTCAGGCGTCCAACGATGTCCGGCTTTGCGACCAGGCGGTCAACCACCACGGCGATGTCGTGCTTCAAGGTCTTCTTGAGTGGAGCTTGTTCTGCGAGTTGAACTACCTCACCGTCGACGACTGCACGAGCAAATCCCTGGCTAACCAGGTCTCTAAACAAATCCGCGAACTCACCCTTTTTTTGATCCACGATGGGAGCAAGAATCTGAAATCGGGTGCCCTCTTCAAAGATCAGTATCTGATCGACTATTTGCTGCGGAGTTTGCTTCACGATTTTTTCACCGCACTCCGCACAGTGCGGAACACCGATGCGAGCCCAAAGCAAGCGCAGGTAATCGTGGATCTCGGTTATGGTGCCCACGGTAGATCTTGGATTGCGATTTGTTGACTTCTGGTCAATCGATACAGCCGGACTCAAGCCTTCAATGAAATCTACATCTGGGCGGTCTACCTGACCAAGAAACTGTCTGGCGTAGGCGCTCAGCGATTCAACATAGCGTCGCTGCCCCTCTGCGAAGATAGTGTCAAATGCCAGTGAGGATTTGCCGGAACCACTCAGACCCGTGAAGCAAACCATTGCGTTTCGAGGGATCTCGAGGTTCAGATTTTTCAGATTGTGCACGCGGGCACCTTTGACGACCAACTTGTCGTCGTGCGAAATCTTGGTTATTGACACTAGTGAATCCTAATTCTGCAAAACGCCATGCCCAGGTCAGGCATGCCTGTCGAAATCCCTGAGGTCTCTCTTTAGGTCAGAGATCTCGTCTCGAAGCCTCGCTGCGAGCTCGAATTGGAGCTCAGCTGCTGCAGCTTTCATTTGTGTATCCAACTCGAGAATCACATCAAGGATTTCTTGGCGACCGAGATTCTTTGTGTTCAAGTGCGGCTTCAAGCCACCCTGAGCTTGTCGCCCCGGTTTCGAATCCGCTTTGAAGCTCTCGATGAGTTGGGCGGTATCCGCTTCTTCTCTCAGGATTTGGTCGGTTATGTCGGCAATTTTCTTGCGAAGTGGGGCAGGATCAATTCCGTTCTGACGGTTGTATTCGATTTGTTTGGCACGGCGTCGATCGGTCTCGTCAAGGGCCTGGCGCATCGCGTCGGTTATCTGGTCGGCATACATGTGCACTTCGCCATTGATGTTTCTCGCGGCGCGTCCGATGGTTTGAATCAGTGAGGTGGTTGAGCGCAGGAACCCCTGCTTATCGGCGTCGAGAATCGCAACCAATGACACCTCAGGCAAGTCCAACCCCTCGCGAAGCAAGTTGATTCCGACCAGCACGTCGAAGATTCCTGTGCGCAGCTCGCGAAGCAATTCGACTCGCCTTAGTGTGTCCACATCGCTATGCAGATAGCGAACCCTGACTCCAGACTCAGTGAAAAAGTCGGTCAATTCCTCGGCCATCTTTTTCGTGAGTGTCGTCACTAGGACGCGTTCGTCGCGGTCGACCCTGACCCTGATCTCTTCAAGCAAGTCGTCAATTTGGCCCTTTGTTGGTTTGATGACAACGGCTGGGTCTACGAGTCCTGTTGGGCGGATTATTTGCTCTACTACCCCATCACTAACGCTTAGTTCGTATTTGCCCGGAGTCGCAGACAGATAAACGGTCTGCCCGACTCGCTCCAGGAACTCGTTCCACTTCAGCGGCCGGTTATCCATCGCGCTAGGCAGACGGAAACCGTGCTCGACCAAGGTGCGCTTTCGACTCGAATCGCCCTCGAACATCGCCCCGATTTGTGGCACAGTAACGTGGCTCTCGTCAATAACTGTAAGGAAGTCCTCGGGAAAGTAATCGAGTAGGCAACTTGGAGCACTTCCTGGAGCGCGTCCTTCAATAATTCGTGAGTAGTTTTCGATTCCGCTGCAGAAACCGATTTCGCGAATCATCTCCATGTCGAAGGTTGTGCGCATTTTGATTCGCTGCGCTTCGAGGAGCTTGCCCTGTGCCTCAAATTCGCGCACTCTGGCATGCATTTCCTCTTCTATAGCCTCCAAAGCCAGGCCCATCTGTTCAGCCGGAGCAACATAGTAGCTCGCCGGAAAAATAGCGACCGCCTGCTCAGCCGCTTGAATCTCACCAGTCAGCGGTGAGAGCGAATAGATCGCCTCGACCTCATCGCCAAAAAATTCAATTCGCGTGGCGAGTTCGTCATAGACCGGAATGATCTCGATTGTGTCGCCTTTTACCCTGAAGTTACCCCGAACAAATTCATAGTCGTTGCGTTTGTACTGCAGCTCGACGAATCTGCGAATAAGTGCGTCTCTATCGATTCGGTCGCCGACTTGAATTGAAATTGACTGGTTTAGGTATTCGGCAGGCGCTCCTAGTCCATAGATGCAACTCACAGTGCTCACTACCACGACATCGCGTCTTGACAGCAGACTCATGGTTGCCTTGTAGCGAAGTCGCTCTACCTCGGAGTTGATCGAACTGTCTTTTTCAATGAAAGTGTCAGTCTGCGGCACATAGGCCTCTGGTTGGTAATAGTCGTAGTAGCTAACGAAATATTCGACCGCGTTGTTTGGCAGCAACTGCCTGAATTCAGTCGCCAACTGGGCAGCGAGCGTCTTATTGTGCGCGAGAACTAGGGTTGGTCGTTGAACCGCTTCTATAAGCCAGGCTGTGGTCGCCGACTTTCCGGTTCCGGTGGCCCCAAGCAGAACCACATCCTTCTCGCCCGCGTTGATCCGTGATGCGAGTTCGGCTATGGCCTTTGGTTGATCGCCCGAAGGGCTGTATTCACTGACTACCTGAAAAGGGTTAACTGCCCGACGGTCATCCACGCTGGTTCGCTTTCTCTAGCGCCGATTCCTGAAGGACGTGATAGAGGTTGCGAGCATCTAGTTCGAGCAGTTCGATGGCCTGATTCGAATTTAGGATGTAGTCTGCCCTTCCAGCACGTTGGGCTGGGGTCGCTTGAGCGTCGATCCTTCGCTTTGCGTCCGCAGGCGTCATACCTCGATGCTTCGCCATTCTCTCTAACTGTTTGTGTTCGGGTGCTTCAACCGTCACAACGCAATCGAAATCAAGGTCAGAATTTGTTTCGACTAAGAGTGGAATGCTGTAAACCACAATCCCCGCGGCAGGAAGTTCGGCCTCGGCTTGTGTTAGCAATTCTATCGCTCGCTGCTGAATCAGTGGGTGAAGAATCTGCTCGAGCGCGGCACGTTTAGCCGGGTCTTGGAACACCACAGCAGCGAGAGCGGCGCGATTTAGTTCGCCATTCTCTGCTATTACTCCCTGACCGAAGGTATCCACAACGAGCTTTAGGCCGAGGGAATCCTTGCTTACGACTTCACGCGCAAGATCATCTGCGTCGATGTGGCGGGCTCCCATGTCTTGCCAAAT
>CAZXFZ010000056.1:0-6628 GCA_964640285.1 uncultured Rhodoluna sp. | reverse complement strand
ATCAACACTCGTCGTTGGGCTGGCGTCCCCTTCTACCTTCGTGCGGGCAAACGCCTTAGCCGCAGAGTTACCGAGATTGCGGTGGTCTTCAAACGAGCCCCGCAACAGCTCTTTGAAGAGGCCCAAACCTCAGCTCTAGGTCAAAATGCGCTGGTTATTCGTGTTCAGCCAGACGAGGGTGTGACCATTCGCTTCGGTTCAAAGGTTCCGGGAGTGGGCATGCAGGTGCGAGATGTCACCATGGACTTCGGTTATGGGCACGCGTTTACCGAGGCTTCCCCCGAGGCATACGAGCGCCTAATCCTCGATGTGTTGCTTGGTGATCCACCGCTGTTCCCGCGCCACGAAGAGGTTGAACTCTCGTGGAAGATCCTCGACCCAATTCTTGAACACTGGGCCAAGCAAGATGGGTCAGTTGAACAGTATCGTCCTGGCAGCTGGGGTCCGGCCTCAGCCGACAAAATGATGGCGGCCGATGGTCGAGCTTGGAGAATCCCGTGATCGTTGATTTGCCAAACACCACAATCAGTAAGGTTGCAAAGCAGCTGGTTCAGGTTCGCGAGCAAGGGGGTGCAGTTGCGCTCGGACGAGTGCTCACCTTGGTTATCCAGACCACGCTCTCAGGGCTCGAGGATGCGATTCGCGCAGCCAATGAGTCCTCACACGAACATCCGTGCCGCGTAATTGTGCTCGCCGAAGACGACGCCTTCACTCAGACTGAGAACCCAGAAGGTGCTGCCGAAAATCGACTTGATGCTCAAATCCGCATTGGTGGCGATGCAGGCGCTTCTGAGGTCATTGTTCTTCGCGCCTACGGCGAGGTTTCAGACCAGCCCGAGAGTCTAGTTACCGGACTATTGCTTCCGGACGCACCTGTGGTTGCCTGGTGGCCTGCTGACGCACCACAGCACGCCGCAAAATCTCAGATTGGTGGCATCGCAACCAGGCGCATTACCGACGCGGCTTCAGCTCTTGATCACCGCGCCTTCTTGGCAAACCTCGCCAACACCTACACCCCCGGCGACAGCGACTTCGCTTGGACACGTCTAACGCTCTGGCGCCAGCAACTTGCGGCGATCCTTGACCAGCCACCGTTTGATCCCGTTACCGGCGCCGTCGTCACCGGAGCTGTCGATTCCCCAAGCACCGACCTGTTAGCTGCCTGGCTACGACTCAAACTCAAGGTCGATGTCGAGATTGTTAGGGTTGAGCGCGGAAGCACAGGCAATGGCATCAAGGGCGTAAAGCTTCAGCGCTCGAGTGGCGATATCGAAATTGTGAGAAGAGTGCCGGACATCGCCACATTGATTCAACCGACGCAGCCAACTCGAGAGGTTAGCCTGCCCCGAAGATCACTGCGGGACTGCCTCAGTGAAGACATGCGCCGGCTAGATACAGATGATCTGTTCGGCAAGGTCATCAAGACCTTCAAGTAGGGTTTGTCTGTGACTGAGAATCTGATTCAACGCTATCCAGATGCTGACGCTGTGGCCAAAGCGGCAGCAGCCGCTGCAATCACGCGACTTGAGGAACTGACCGAAAGTCAAGATATCGTTCACATCGGACTCACCGGCGGAACCGTCGGGATCATGACCCTCGCCTGCTGGTCGGCGCATCCTGAACGTGACAGCATCGACTATTCCAAGGTGCACTTCTGGTGGGGTGATGAGCGCTTTGTTGACCAGGATTCCGGCGACCGAAACTTTATTCAGGCATGGGATGCGCTGCTCGCCAACATCGAGGTTCCCTTTGAGAACCTCCACGAGTTCCCTAGTTCGAGTGACTGCCTCAGCCTCGACGAGGCCCGAGAGGAATTCGAGCGAGAGTTCAAGTTATTTAGCCCGGTTCTGGATTTCGCACTCATGGGAATGGGTCCAGACGGGCACGTCGCCTCACTATTTCCGGGTCACGAGAATCTAGAGACTCAGGGGCTGATTATTGCCGAGCATGACTCGCCCAAGCCCCCGAGTGAACGCCTCAGCTTGAGTTACGCGGCCTTGAACAGCTCGTCTGAGATTTGGTTCTTGATTGCCGGTGCCGATAAGGCCAATCCGCTCGCTAGCGCGTTTTCAGATAGCTCAGGTAGTTTGCCTGTTGGCAAAGTTTCAGGAACCGCTTGTAACCGGTGGTTTATTGATGAGGCTGCTGGGGCAGCACTCAAAAGCAACTAGGCGTTTGCCGCAGCCGCTGCTTGAGCGGCCTTGATTCGACGATCGCGAACCGCAGCCACCGCTTCATCCAGCAGTTCTGCTGCTTCGTTTTCGGTTCTGCGCTCTTTGACGTATGCCAGGTGGGTCTTGTATGGCTCGTGTTTGGCGATAACCGGTGGGTTGTCTTTGTCTTGACCCGCAGGTAGGCCACAGTTCGGGCAGTCCAACTGCTCAGGAATGTCTGCTTCGTCGACGTTCGAGGCAAAGTGCGGAGTTTGAACGTGGTTGTTGATGCAGTAGTAGTTTCGAGCGATTCGGTCGGCCTTGAAGCCGCGATCCTGTTCCCCCATTGGCCCAGCGCCCACGCGCGAGCCACGAATCGATGAGCCGTTTGCTGACACTTTTGCCCCTAGATGCCGAATCGAGTGAACAGACCGAGAACCACGATCACAATTACCCAGACCAAACCAAGGATTACAGTGATTCGGTTGAGGTTGCGCTCGGCGACTCCTGAGGTCTGCAGGTTCGAGGTCACTCCGCCACCAAACATGTCAGACAAACCGCCACCGCGGCCCTTGTGCAGCAGAATGAGCAGGGTCAGCAGCAAGCTGGTGATGGTCAGCAAGACATACAGACCGATTTTGATTGCATCCATTAGAGGTTCCTCAGGTGTTGGTGCGGTTCGAAGCGAAAACTTTTCGAACCCTATGAATTATAGGACGATGTGCTTCTGGAAGCGCGCTATGCCGCTGAACTCTTCGGCATCGAGACTCGCACCGCCAACCAGAACTCCGTCAACTTCGACGCTCTTTAGGAATCCAGCAACGTTGTTCGCCTTGACTGATCCGCCGTAGAGGATGCGCGTCGCTTGAGCGATTTCTTGACCGAACGCGTCGGCAATGGCCTCACGAATCTTGGCGCACACCTGGGCCGCCTCTTCCGGTGTGGCTACCTTGCCGGTGCCGATAGCCCAAACTGGCTCGTATGCGATTACGAATTCTGCAAGTTCACTGTGGTTTGCAAGGGCCGCAAGCGTCTGCCGAACTGGAACTGCGCTCTGCCCCTCGGTCTCAAGCTCCTCAAGAGTTTCTCCAACGCAGATAACTGGAACGAGGCCGTGCCTAAAGGCTGCTGCGGTCTTTGCCTGAACAACCTCGTCAGTCTCACCGTGGTAGGTGCGTCGCTCACTGTGGCCGATCAACACGTAGCTGACGTCGAGCTTTGCCAGAAACGCGCCAGAGATTTCACCGGTGTAAGCGCCTGAATCATGCTTAGAGATGTCTTGAGCGCCTAACTTGAGTTCAAATTTCTCGGCGTCGATCAGGGTCTGAACGGTGCGCAGATCCGTGAAGGGCGGAAAAACCGCAACTTCTGCTTCTGCATAGTTGTGACCAGCCTCATTCAAGGTCCAGGCCAGCTTTTGCACTAGAGCGATTGCCTGCTGGTGATCTAAGTTCATTTTCCAGTTGCCCGCAATGAACGGGGTGCGATTTGCCATTCTTCTGCCTTTGCTTACTATTTGGATTCCAGTCCAAGGATCGACAATCCCGGAAGTTCTTTGCCCTCGAGGAATTCGAGGCTTGCCCCACCACCTGTTGAAATGTGACCGAACTGGGCGTCGTCGAACCCAAGGATGCGCACCGCTGCTGCAGAGTCACCGCCACCGACCACACCGAAACCACCGGTCTCGCTCAGAGCCTTCGCCACGGTTCGGGTGCCATTCGCAAACTTGTCAATTTCGAAGACGCCCATAGGTCCGTTCCAGAAGATGGTTTTCGCCGATTTGATCTCAGCGGCGAAACGCTCCGCGGATTCCGGACCGATGTCTAGACCCAGACCCGAGGCGCCAAATGCTGTCTGTTCAATTTCGTGAGCGGCCGTGATTTCGACATCAGCATCGGCACCGAACTTGCTGGCGACCACAATGTCTGTCGGCAAAACAACTTCAATGCCGAGTGTTGCGGCGCGCTCAAGGTATTCCTTGCATTTGTCGATTTGATCTTGCTCCAGCAGGCTTGATCCAACCTTGAACCCCTGCGCGGCCAGGAAGGTGAAGACCATGCCACCGCCAACGAGAAGCTTGTCGACGGTCGGAAGCAGGTGATCGATCACACCTAATTTGTCTGAGACCTTCGAACCACCTAGAACAACCACGTAGGGGCGTTCTGGGTTGACCGTCAGTTTCTGAAGCACCGAAACTTCCTGTTCGATGAGGAGTCCTGCAGCGCTCGGAAGCAGTTCGGCGAGCTCATAGACACTGGCCTGCTTTCGGTGCACAACACCGAATCCGTCGCTGACAAAGGCGTCGCCGAATTCCGCTAGCGCCTTGGCAAACTGCATGCGCTCACCGGCATCCTTGCTTGTTTCACCTGGATTGAAGCGCAGATTCTCGAGAACCACTACCCCACCAGGCGCCAAAGCCTTTACAGCGCCTGATGCCTCGCTGCCTACGGTGTCAGTGGCGAAGAAAACCTCTTGCTTGAGAAGTTCGCCAAGACGTTTGGCGGCAGGGGCCAGCGAGTACTTCGCATCGGGTTTGCCCTCAGGTCGACCTAGGTGAGAGATAACCACAACGGATGCTCCAGCGTCGGTTAGGCGCTTAATGGTCGGAACTGAAGCGACGATTCGACCGTCATCGGTGATTCTGTCGCCGTCTAGGGGCACGTTCAAATCGCAGCGCAGGACGACGCGCTTGCCGGCAAGATCTGGAAGTGAGCTGAGAGTACGCATTTTGTCCTTGTGTTTGGCTTTACTCACAAAAACTGGGTCCAGACCTGATGCATCTGAACCCAGTTTCCTAGAGTGTCTTGATCTGACTAGAGCTTGCTTGCAACTAGTTCGGTGAGTTCAACAAGGCGGTTTGAGTAGCCCCACTCGTTGTCGTACCAGGAGCTGATCTTTACGGTGTTTCCGATTACCTTGATCAAACCCGCGTCAACAATTGACGAGTGCGGGTCGGTCACAATGTCCGACGAAACGATTGGGTCTTCGGTGTACTTTAGGATTCCCTTGAGCGGACCGCTTGCGGCGGCTTCCTTGTATGCAGCCTTGATCTCGTCGATGGTGACTGGAGTCTTCGATACCAGGGTCAGGTCAGTGATCGAACCGGTAGGCACCGGAACGCGCAGAGCGTAGCCATCGAGCTTGCCCTTTAGTTCTGGCAGCACAAGACCAATAGCCTTGGCGGCACCGGTTGACGATGGAACGATGTTCAGCGCGGCAGCACGTGCACGACGAAGGTCGCTGTGTGGGCCGTCTTGCAGGTTCTGGTCTGCGGTGTAGGCGTGAACAGTAACCATGAGGCCGTTTTCGATGCCGAACTTGTCGTTGAACACCTTTGCGAATGGAGCGAGGCAGTTGGTGGTGCAGGATGCGTGCGAGATGATGTGGTGCTTCTCGTTGTCATACAGGTCGTCGTTCACGCCGATTACGAAGGTGCCATCCTCGCCGGTAGCCGGAGCCGAGATGATGACCTTCTTGGCGCCAGCCTTGATGTGAGCCGCAGCCTTCTCTGCGTCAGTGAAGCGGCCAGTTGACTCGATAACGATGTCAACACCCAGCTCGCCCCATGGCAGATCCTCTGGGTTGCGCTCAGCCAACACCTTGATTACGTTGCCACCAACGATGATGTTCTGGCCATCAACGGTAACGTCCTGGTTGAGGCGGCCGGTGACCGAGTCATACTTCAACAGGTGTGCCAGTGATGCTGGGTCAGAAAGGTCGTTTACAGCGACAATTTCAAGGTCTGTGCCCTTGGCCAGTTCGGCGCGAAGGTAGTTGCGGCCAATGCGACCAAATCCGTTGATGCCAACACGAGTTGCCATTTTGTCTCCATGCTCATAAGGCGCCCCAGATAGGCGCGATTGCGATAAGAAATCGGGTGAAACACCCGCTATTCAGCCACGCGCCGTTGGGTGGAGAAACTCTGTTTAGGCTAGCAGAAGACCGCGGGTTTTGGTGCGAGCCGCCTCGAAACGCTCTTGCACGTCGGCCCAGTTCACGATGTTCCAGAATGCCTTGACGTAGTCGGCCTTGACGTTGACGTAGTCGAGGTAGAAAGCGTGCTCCCACATGTCCAGCATCAGCAGCGGGGTGGTGCCCAGTGCGACGTTGCCCTGCTGGTCGTAGAGCTGCTCGATGATGAGCTTTTCGCCTAGGACGTCCCAAGCCAGGATTGCCCAGCCGGAGCCCTGGATTCCTAGTGCTGAGGCAGTGAAGTGGGCTCGGAAGCCGTCAAAAGATCCGAAGAATTCGTTGATTGCTGCCTCAAGCTCACCGAATGGCTTGTCGCCACCCTCTGGAGACATGTTTCGCCAGAAAACGGTGTGGTTGACGTGACCGGCGAGGTTGAATGCCAGGTCCTTCTGGAGCTTGTTGACCCAGGTCAAATCGTTCTTCTCACGAGCCTCTGCCAACAGATCAAGGGCAGTGTTAGCGCCGTTTACATAGGCCAGGCGGTGCTTGCCGTGATGCAGCTC
>CAZXFZ010000055.1:0-6880 GCA_964640285.1 uncultured Rhodoluna sp. | reverse complement strand
TGCACAGGGGCAGTTGTGGGCGTTGCCCTGCTTGTGGGGGCTGGCGGCATTCAGAACATCAACTTGGGCGACTTGATCATGTTGATTGCAGCAGTGATTAGAGCCTGGACGACTACCGCCCAATCCAAGCTAACCGCGGGCAAGCCGGTCAGCTCGTTCAACATGACGACCGTTCAGTTTGCGGTGATCGGGCTGGGGTATCTGGTCTTGGTGCCAGGCGAGGTTATTGAAACGGCCCAGGGATACGGCATGCAGCAGTGGCTGGTTCTGCTCTACCTAGTGGCGTTTGCATCAGTGTTCGGCTTTGTCGGCTTGATGTTTGGGATTCGCAAGACCTCTGCGAGTCGAGCAAGTTTGCTGCTGAGCACCGAGCCGGTTTGGGCGGTAGTGATTGCGACATCGCTCGGTGGCGAAACTCTCGGTTGGCTTGGCCTGGCCGGAGCCGCAATGATTATCGGATTTAGTTACTGGGGGTTGGGGCTTGAGGCCAGCTGGCGGCGGCCCACTCAGCCTGAGCCGCAATCGTGAGGCTCGGGTTGACGCCGGGATTCGCGCTGAGGGTGCTGCCGTCAAAGACGTGCAAACCCGGCTGCCCGTAAACCCGCAGGTGCTCGTCAACGACGCCTAGCTCGGGGCTTGGCGCGATCACGCATCCACCAATGAAGTGAGCTGTCAGCGGTATGCCGAATGGCTCACCCACCACAGCACCCGGTGTAGCCCTGATGTCTTGGGCAATTGAGCGGGCAAGGTCGTGACCGGCGGGAACCCAGCTCGGATTAGGTTCGCCGTGACCCTGCCTAGAAACGAGTTTTTGGCGGCCCAGCCAAGTTCTTTTGAGACTGGTATTGAGCGAATTGTCGCGAGCCTGCATCACCAGCAAAATCAGGGTTCGCTGCGGCCAACTGCGAAGGTTGTAAAAGCTCGGCAACTTGAACAGATTGGTCAGTGTCACCCAGATGAGCCTGAGCGGGTTGGGTGCATCACGTCGCGGATCGCCACTTCTGCCGCTGGCAAGCACGCTTTGCAGCATGCCCATCATGCCGCTTCCTCTGCCATAGCGAACCGGTTCAACGTGTGTGTCAGGTGCCGGAAAAACCGATGAGGTGATTGCGCTGCCCGCGCTAAAGTCGTGCTCGTCGTTGTTTGCCACCACACCAAGAAGTGACTCTGAGTTTGTTCGACTCAGCTGCCCTAACCTGTCGCTGATGCCCGGCAACCCGCCAGCAGCCTTTGAGCGTTGCAGCAGTTTGGCCGTGCCAAGCGCTCCGGCGGCAACAATCACCTGGGCTACCTCGAGTTGGGTTCGGTTGCGCTTGCGATTTGGGCTTCGATGTGAGGCTCGCATGCTCAAGCGGTATCCCGAAACCTTGCCGTCCCGCTCAATCTGCTCGATTAGGTCAACTGTGGTGTCGGGCAGAACCTCTGCGCCAGCTCGCTCAGCAAAGAAAAGGTAGTTCTTGACCAAGGTGTTCTTGGCGCCGTGTCGGCATCCGGTCATGCATTCGCCGCAATTGAGGCAGGCAGTTCTGGCTGGCCCTTGACCACCAAAGTGCGGGTCACGGTTGGGTGCATCATCGGGCACCTCAAAAGTTATTCCGAGCGGTGCCGCGCGGTAGGTTGATCCATAACCGCCGCGCTCGGCAGCCCGACGCAGCACCAGGTCGGCCTCAGAAAAGAATGGGTTAGGCACGACCCCAAGCATCTTTTCGGCGGTCGCATAGTGCGGGGCTAGAGTTGCCTGCCAGTCGCGCATTTGTGCCCAGCTGCCTGTCTTGAAGAACAACTCGTCGGGTCGATAGAGCGTGTTGGCATAAACCAGTGAACCCCCACCGACGCCGGCACCTGACATGACCAAGACGTTGCTGAGCAAATCCATTCGTTGGATGCCCTTTAGGCCGAGCCGAGGAAAAAACAAATACCGTTTCAAATCCCAGTTGGTTTTGGCAAAGTCAGCATCTTCGAACCTGGAACCGGCCTCGATTACTAAGACGCGATAACCCTTTTCGGCCAGTCGAAGCGCAGCCACCGAACCGCCAAAACCAGATCCGATGATTGCGACATCGTATTTGGATTGCAGCTGGTTCAAGGTTCTAGCTCCGAATCAATTCGTACTGGTGCCAAGCCGAAATCGGCTTGAAACCAACCTTCTCATAAACATGTAAGGCTGCCGAGGTGTTGCCGGTGTCGACGTTTAGGTCGACTTTGGTTCGGCCGAGCTTGCTGTTGTATTCGATAGCCCACTCGAGCAAGATCTTGCCGTAGCCCTTGCCCTGCGCTTTGTGAACGACACCGAGCAGGTCTACGTATCCCCCGTTTTCGTGTTCCATCTCGTTGGCCGAAAGCAGGAAGCCGACGGGGATGCCGCTCTCCAAAATGAAGACGTTTCCGGCAGGCTCGCGGGTTTCGCGCTCGAGTTCGAGTCGAATCCAGTCACCCTGTTCGCGCGCCTTGAACCCAAAGTGGCTCGAAAACGCATCCTGATGCAATTCGTGCAGCAGCGCTAGGTCTGCTTGGGTGTCTTGAATCGCACGCAGCTCGACGTTATTCGGCAGCGCCGAAGCGGTCTCGCTAGACGCCAGCGGCCGACTCAGCGACCAGTACTTTCGCAAGAAACTGAATCCCCGTTGGCTATAAATCTGCGTCATGAGTTCGTCGCGAACATTCATGCCGGCTCGCAGCGACCAGGTTGGATTCTGCCTTGCAGTCTGCTCGAGCATGAACTCGATGGCCTGCGCGGTTGTGCCGGCAAGGTTTGAGACCGCGGGGTCAACATAAACGTCTGGAAAGTAGACCTCGCGATTGCTGTCAGGATGCGCCTGAACGAAACCCACGACTTTGCCAGAGCCTTCGTCGATTTGCACATGGCCGACCGAGGCGTCGATGTAACCCGCCATCAGGTCGCGAATCCCGGTTTCGCCCATGGTTGGAGCATCAGCATCGACCGATGCTTCGTGCGCGTTTACGATTCGCAGAACATCGGCGAAATGCTCGTCTGTTGCCTCAACGAAAAGAGTCATGGGCTTAGGGGTGTCGAAGCGGACTTGCCGGCAGACGTTCTTGGGCTACCCAGCGCTCGTTGTATCCGAGGCTCGAAGACATCAAATCGAGGAACGGCTTGGCGTCAAATGCTTCAGGCCCCAAAACGCCGGCACCTCGCCAGGTTCCCTGAGCCATCAGCTCGAGAGCAATCACCGGATTGAACGCGGTCTGCGCAACCACGCACTGTGCGTCATACTCTGCCATGGTCTGTGCGTTATCGGCCACGTGATACAGGTAGGTCGCGCGATCTTTGCCGTCTTTATCTTTGCCAGTTACCAGCACACCGGCACAGGTCTTGCCGGTCATGCGAGGGCCAATCGAGGCCGGGTCAGGAAGCACTGCGGCAACCATGTCACGCGGTGCAACCTCGACCGGGCCCTGCAGCGATCGCACTCGGTGCGGCTTGGTTTGGTCGAGACCTAGGGTGTGCAGAAGCTTCAGAACGTTGATGAATTCCGAACCCAGCCCGTACTTGAAGTTGAACTTGTTGGCGCGGATGTGTCGAGGCAGCATGGTGACTTCTTCGTGCTCAACGTTCACGCACTCAACCGCGCCGATTCCCTCTGGGAACTCGAAGATCTCAGGTTCGCTGAATGGCTCTGTGGTGTACCAACCCTTGCTGCGATCGAACAACACTGGTGGATTCAGGCACTCCTCGATGGTGGTCCAGATCGAGAAGCTCGGAGCGAAGATTTCGTTGCCGTTGTCGTCGCGAACCGAGAGGTTCGAACCATCCTTGACGCTGATCTCGTCGATTTCGCTGAACAGGTTATCTGCCGCGTAGCGAGCGAAGACGTTCGAGAGACCAGGCTCGACACCCACGCCAACCAGAGCGAGCTTTCCGGCGCGCTCCCATTGCTCGTGAACCGCATACTGGGCATCGCCAAGCTTGATTCCAGGCTTGTGGAAAGGATCGGTTTCGTGGGCCTCAGACAGGCTCATCGCCATGTCGAGGTAGTTTGCTCCGGCCGTGAAAGCACCACTGAAAACAGTCGGCAAGAACTTCGGCTCCACCGCGTTCACAACGTGTGTGATGCCGTGGGCTCGAGCCAGCTCGGTCACATTTGCTGCGTTGGATGCGTCAATCTTGGCTGGCAAGAATCTTGCTGCCTTGTCGTCACCGTGGCGGCGCCTAATCCACTCGATTGTTTTTTCGGCGCGAGAAAGGTCGTAGTCCGAGACGACGATTAGTTCATAGAAATCACGCTTTGCCGCAACTTTGGCAATAGCGTCACCGACGCCACCGGCGCCGACTAGCAAAATCCTCATCGATTTTCCTGTGCTTTAGCGTTGCTCCGTGGGGCAAATCGGGAGCACCTCCCTCGAGCCGCTCGCGGCTGCTTCGAAGGGGTGTATCTAGCGTATCGCGAGGTTAGCCTCGGGCGAATCAATCCAATCGATTACACCCTGCCAAGGGCCAAAGCCGTCATCCCTGGAAAAGTGTTTTGCACCTTCGATGATTTGAACAGGCAAACCAAGCGGTTCGGCGTAGGTTTGCTGGATGCCTCGAGGTGACCAGGGATCTCTATCGCTGCCGACCAACTCGATTGAACCGGCTGCGGCGCGAACGTTAGCTACAAAACTCTCATTCTCGAGCTCGGGAGAAAAGCCCGGTGCGATGGTGAGCAACTCTGGTGCGGCTGGTGCAACTAGCAGCACTCGGTCAAACCTGCTTGGCAGGATTCCTTGGCCTGCTGCAAGAATCCAGTTCACCGAACCAAGCGAATGGCCAACGAAAAGAAGCTCGCCAGCCTCTTTCAGGTCGGCAGCCAACTGGGTCTCGGCAATCAACAGGTCCTGCCAATCAGCGACTACAGGAGCGTGTGGCGCTGGAAACTGCGGATAGAAGACCTGGTGCCCGCGCTGCCGTGCGCCCAACGCGAGGTGCCGCTGCCAGTGTTCGGTGGGTCGCAGGTTGGTGTAACCGTGGCCAATAATCACTCTTGCCATGTCGTGAGTCTATGGCTTTGCTGGGGGCGACTTTGGTTTGATGCCAATTGTTACGCGTGGGCTACTTGAGTTGGCCAAGCTGCCTTGGCTTCACCACGAAGAACATGATTGCCACCGCGATGACAAAGCAGCAGGCGATCATCAAGCCCAGCTGCGAGGTGTCGTCTTTGCTCAACTGCGCGAACAGTCCGGCGGCTGCGGTGGATGCGACCGAGCCGAGAACCAGGTTGAGCGCTGCCGCCGTTCCAGCCTCTTCGCCGTGACGGGTCAGGGCCAGGGTTCCCATCGGAGCAAACGAACCGCCAATAAAGAACGTGAATACCATCAGGGTGATCTGCACTGCGACGATGCTGGCACCGGCCTGCGCCTCAAGCACGAGTGCGCATCCTGTTGCAATCTGAATAACCAGGATTCCGGTCAAGATCCACTGAAGCGAGACGCGCTTCGCGATTAGAGCGATTACCTGAACGCCTACGTATGCGCTAAGCGAATTCAGCACGAAGAAATAGCCGTACTCCTCGCCAGAGAAACCGAAGTGCCCCTCATAGATCAGCGGCATAACCGAGAGGTAGCCGAACAGGGCAATCGAGTTGAGCATTCCAATCGAGACAACCCCAAGGTAAACGCGGTCTCGAAGAACCGATCTGAATCTTGCGAACAGCTCAATCAGCCCAACGTGGTCACCGCGATGTTCTTTGGCCAGGGTCTCGGGCAAGAACAGGTAGGCAACCACAAGCATCAGGATTCCGTAGCCACCGATTACCGCGGTGACTCCCCTGAAATCCATGATTCCGAGCAGCAGGGTGCCGCCGAGCGGACCGATGAACCAACTCATCGCCTGAATTAGAAAGACGCGCGACATCATCCGCATCAATTCATAACCCGCGTAAAGGTCGCGCATGATTGCGTTTCCGACCACCTGAATGGCCGCACCCGTAGCTCCCTGCAGCACACGCCCGATCGCAAATACGAAAATGTTCGGCGCAAGAATAACCACGGCGGCTGAAAGCACATACAGGATGGCGGCGACCAGGATGGGTCGCTTGCGACCGAGGCTGTCGCTGAGTGGGCCCGCTAGCAGCTGACCAAGCGCAAAGCCCAGGGTCAGGCCGCTGAGTGTGAGTTGAACCTGAGTGTCTGGGGCCGCAAAAAAGTCGGCAATACCCGGGGCAGCTGGCAAGTATGGGTCAAGCGCAAACGGCTGCATCGCGAGGATGCCACCCAGAATGAGGATGTACTTCCAGCGCTCGCGACGACCAATCGTTTGAGGAGCTGAAGAATTCAAGAACTACTGTTGCTTTCTGCGCGCCGACCAGATAACTGCGCCCAGACCAAGGATAGCCCCAATCGAAATGACCCTGATCCAAGGGTCGTCGAGGTTCTGACCCAACACGCTCGGAGCCTCGTTAGCCCCTTTTGGTGGTGACTGAATATCAGGAGTGTCGCCAAGAGTGCCGACAGGATCGCCATCCTTTGAGTTTTCTATGCCGTCGCCGTCGATGTCAGGGTCGACACCGTTCACAATACCGTCGCCATCGAGGTCAGAATCTTCATTGTTTTCGATGCCATCGCCGTCGGTGTCAACAGTTAAGGCGCGGGCAGCTTGGCTTTGGGCTGCGCCTGTGCATGCAACTCTTTCTGTGGCACCTGCCGGTGAGCCCGCCAGCGCTCCGATCAAAAAGGTTGCCACCAGGCCAAACACGAGCAGCATTGATACCGCACGGATGATTTTGTCGCGCTTGGTTCTTTGATTCTTTTTGGTCATCAAATTACTCCGGCTAGCCAAAGAGTGAGAATGAGCATCAGGACTCCGCCGATTCTGAAGAGCCACTTGAACTCAGGGCGTTGAACCATTCGCACCTCACCCTCGGGGCCTTCACGGCCGATTAGG
>CAZXFZ010000054.1:5236-6897 GCA_964640285.1 uncultured Rhodoluna sp. | reverse complement strand
CCAGGAGCCAACTCGAGCGCTGCGCCAGCGGCATCCGTAAAGATAATTCGACTGGTTTGGCTCGACTTCTGCCATTTGCCCTCAACCATTCGACCACCGGTGAAAATTGTGGCCTTGCCGCTCGAAACCATCACAGTTTTCGGAATGTGGCCGTATTTGTGGTCGGCATAGCTGCGGTCGATCTGCACCTGCATCACGATTACGTTCGTGGCCTTGAGTTGCTCACCGGTCAACGAATCGGTGTGTGTCTCTTTGTCTTGGCTGCGCACCCACGCACCGGTTTCACCCGATGCCGAAAGCGCGGTGGCAGACCAAACCCACTCACTCAGTGCCGACGGATAAGTCACGGCGAATGACGAAACATCAGGTGAGGATGCGCTGAGCATGGCCGCTGAGGCATCCCGTGATTTGGCAAAGTCAAACATGGTTTGAGGTGCGGCCAGTTCGGGGTGATTCGCGGTCAGTTTCTCAACATTCACGATCACGTTGTGTGGTGCGATTCGATCTTTGGTGCGACTGAAGGTGCCCTTGCCCTGCTCTGAGGTTTCGCTCGCATTGAAGACGTTTGTGGCCTGCATCAACTTGACGAATGCAAACTGACCGCCCGAATAGCAAACGATTCCGCCGAATGGGCTGATGATGTCAGGATCCATCGGACGAATCGACCGAACCGGGCCTACCGCCTGCGGCTTGAAGGTGTGCCAGGTTGCCACCAGTCGGGTTAGGCCACCCTCAACCATTTCGACGAACACGGTGTCGGTTTGGTTGAGACCCTGCTGGGGGCGGGCGTCATAGGAGTTGTCGATCTTGCAACTCACGGCCGGCGAGTTCAAAAGATTAGCCTGCAGGCTGCCCTCTTCGTACTGCAGTCCAGTCAGCGGGGCAGTAACCATGACGGGTTCGGGGGTTGAACTTGGTTCGCCACCACCCAGGATTGGAGCCGAGCCAGCGCATCCACTGAGGCCCAGTGCCAGAACTGCGCTTAGCGCAATCGAACGAATGGATTTGGATGCGTTGCCCGTGAAGCTCATGCCGTCAGTTTAGGGCTGCGCGGTTTGGTGCCGTTGAGGGCTTGCCCGAGAAAGCCAAAGTGCCCACCACGAGGGTGGGCACTTCGTCTTACCACTAGGAGATTCGTGGTTCTCTGAAGATCCGCTTCAGAAATCTTGGGTTGCAACCACTCAAGAACCGATTACGGCGCTGGAACGGTAGCGGTTGGTGCTGGGGTTGGCTTGACCGGCTTAGTTGGCTTGACCGGCTTAGTCACTTCTGGCTTCACTGGCTTTGCAGGCAGTGGGCCAATGGCGGCTAGTGCTGCGTTCATGGTTGCCTTAGCTGCCGAAACAGAGGCTGCATATGCATCGCGAGCGGCCTGCTTCTCGGCGGCAGTGGTGGCTGCGGCGAGCGCTGTCTTGCGAACCTCACCGGCTGCAGAAACAGCGGTGCGGAAGGTGGTCTGAACCGCCTTGATTGCGGCGATCTGCGCAGCGTTGGTGGTCGCCCACTCCTTCATGGCGGTCTGGTATGAACCCATGGCGTCACGGAAGGCTGCCTTGTCGGCGTTGATCTAATGCTTCGGCGACCACCGAGATCCACACGGGCGGAGGCACTCTTTCCCTGCACGGCGCTCTTCCGATCTTCACGAAGGTGTCCATGATCAC
>CAZXFZ010000054.1:4645-5226 GCA_964640285.1 uncultured Rhodoluna sp. | reverse complement strand
TGGCGTCACGGAAGGCTGCCTTGTCGGCGTTGAACTTGGTCATTGATTAGCGAAACTGACCAAGGGCCTCGCGGTATGCCTTGAGAGCCGCGCGCTCTTCCTTGGTGAGCTTTGGTGCTGGAGCACTCGAGGTTGGGTTAGGTGCTGGGGTAGTTGCTTCGGTCGCAAAGCTGGCGGTCATTCCACCAAAAACTAGAGCGGCTGAGGCTGCAACTGCTGCTGCACTCTTGATTGCCTTGTTGAACATTTTGACTCTCTCTTGAATCTGTTGGTGATTCTTTCAAATTGTTTGCAACTCGATTCATTCGATCTGAATCTTGCTGCACGACTATTAGAGAACGAGTGCTTTGTGAGTTCTCTGTGAAAAGGGTCAGGCAATCTGGTGAGCATTCTGCGCGGTTGCGAGCGTCAATAGGCTAAAGGCATGACAGCAAGAATCTTGGTTGTGGATGACGAACCGGGCATGCGCGACATGCTCGTGGACACCCTCGCCTTGGCCGGTCACTCGGCCGCTTCTGCAACGGATGGCTTTGACGCGCTCAAGTTGATCAGGGCTGAGTAGTTCGACCTAATCATCAGCG
>CAZXFZ010000054.1:0-4635 GCA_964640285.1 uncultured Rhodoluna sp. | reverse complement strand
CGCGACCACCAGGACCTGACACCGGTGATTCTGCTCACCGCTCGAGCCGACCGCAGCGATGTCACCGCTGGTTTGCGCTTCGGCGCTGACGATTATGTGACCAAGCCATTTGGCATTGAAGAGCTCACATTGCGTGTGGCGGCCATCCTCAGACGCACAAAGCCAGAGACCGCCGAAGTCAAGGTTCACGAGTGTGGGCCGATTCACCTCGACGAAGAGCGACACCAGGTGACGCTGAATGGGCATCCTGTTGATTTGTCGCCAACCGAGTTTCGCCTGCTTCTAGAACTGATGGAGCGAAAGGGCAAAGTTGTTACGAAAGCGCACCTTCTGGATCGAGTTTGGGGCATGGGATTTGCTACCGGTGCCACGGTGGTCGACACCTACATCTCTTACCTGCGCAAGAAACTGCACACCGATGAGTGGCAGGGAATCAAAACCGTGCGCGGCATCGGATTCCAGATTGAGGAATAAAGAGCGATGAGGTTGCAAACCAAACTGACCATCGCAACCACGAGCGTGATTGCGGTTGTCGGCGCGGCAATTGGAGTCGTGGGTGTTGCCACCATCGAGCGCACGGCCCTGCAGTCGATTGATCAAACCCTCAACACAGCTGTTCTCACCATCGAAAACAACCCCGACAAACTTGAGGCGGCCTTGCTGGCATCGAGCATTGCCGGCGATAGCCTTCAGGTTGCCTTGCTCGATTCGGCCGGAACGCTGACGACTCTGAGCATCAACGACTCGACGATTCAAGGGTTGCCCAATGCATCACAACTAACCACTGCAGAATCCAAACCGGTCAACATCAGTGGCGCCCAGGATGCCGGGTATCGCCTGATGGTTGTGCCGATTAACGAGGCCGACTACAAGCAAATTCTGCTGGCCGTATCGCTGAGCGACGTTGCGTCTGGCCGCGACTCAACCTTCACGCTGACTGCCGAACTCACGCTGCTGGCAATCCTGATCGGTGGTCTGGCCAATGTTTTGATCGTGCGCAGGCAAACGCGAAAGATTGCCCGCCTGACTGCCGAAGCAAAGCGAATCGCCGATGGTGATCTGGAACATGAACTAGTGGCAGAAGCCGGATCAAGCGAAATCGATCAGCTGAGCAAGTCACTCCAGAACATGGTCGAGTCACTCAAGCAGGCCGTGCGGGTTGAGCAGGCGGCGCAAGAGCGCATGCAAGAGTTTCTGGGCGATGCGTCGCACGAGTTGCGCACTCCCCTGACCGTGATTCGCGGGTACGTCGAGCTGTTTGAGAAGTCAAAGGATGCCCCGGCCGAGCAGCGCGAGCGCGCGTTCGAGCGCATCCATGCAGAAATCAAGCGCATGGAAACTCTGATTCGTGACCTATTGCAAATCGCTGAGCTCTCTGAAGCTACGGCCACCATGGTGCAGCTTGAGGAGGTTGACTTGAGCGAGGTGGTGCAAACCTCGGTGGATGACCTGCGAGCGCTTTCACCCGCTCGGCAAATAACCGTTTCGGTCGAGCCTGGGCTGCGGGTTTCGGGCCGCGAAGACCTGCTGCGGCAACTGCTGGCTAACCTGCTCGGCAACATCGCGCGGCACACCGGCGCATCCGATGCGGTGCGGGTGACATTGGCGGGCATGCCAGACGGGCTGGTCAAACTAACCGTTGAGGATGCCGGACCGGGGCTGCCTGAATCTGCCTACACCGGAGAGTTGGATGCGTTCAAGCGCTTCGATCCTTCGCGCTCGCGCGAGAATGGTGGCTCGGGTCTGGGCATGAGCATCATCGCCGGCATAGTGCGAAGCCACCTAGGTTCACTCAAACTTTCGAAGAGCGAGCTAGGTGGCTTGCGAACAGAGATTACGTTGCAGCGAGTCGGCTGATTCTTAGTAGTAGTAAGTCGAGGATGCCGCTGCCGCTGCAATGATTGCGAATCCAATGAAGATTAGTAGCGGAAGCACGACCCAGACCCCGACGGTAACCCAGACGGCCATCTTTTTGTTTTGCTCGTAACCCGTCAAGTCTCGACCGTCGGAATCCTTGAACGAACCAGTGAGCAGCATGATCAAGTCGACCAATTGCCAAACCCAGCCACCGAAACCAAAGGTGAACAGGGTGACGAGTAGTTTTCCGACACCTAAGCCAACGTGACCCGTGTAGAAGCGGTCAATACCTAGTTGACCTAGGAACAACGAAAAAAGCCAAGTGGCAACGAAAGTCTTAGGCGGATTCACAACTCCATAAGCTGGCTGACCGTATGCAGGTTGACCGTAAGTTGGCTGCGTATATGGCGCAGCGGTTGGGGTTGGGGCAGCAGCCTGAGCTGCAGCCGCACCGCCAGTAGGCGCTGGAGTTCCGCACTTGCCACAGAACATCGCGCCGGCTACAAGTTGGTTTCCACAGTTTGCGCAGAACATTTGATTCCCCTCAGTGATTTTCTTGTGAAGTTAGTTTATTGAGCCGCAAAGATCTTTGATCGTCGTTTGAGTGCCGCCAAGACGTTGGCCAAGCACCGTCAGCAGAGGCTGATCGTTAGCTGCCGAAAGCACCTGCCAGTTGCCACCGGTAGCAATTGGATTCTTGAGCACCGTTCCGTCAGCGCTCCTGCAGGATTCGTTAGTCACCAATTCCATCTCGTTGGCATTCGCTGCCAAGTTGAAAATCACCGGCGGCTCCTGACCGCGACGGCACGAAATAGTTGAGAACTGAACTTCAACACCAAAGACACTCAAGGCCTTCAATTCACTCGGCTGGCAAACGAAGTCAAGCGCTTTGAGAGTGTTCACGATTTGCGTCTCATCAAGCATCGAACCCTGCGGCTCTTCTTGGCCCGCAGCATTGGTGCGAGCAGGAGTCGGGGTTGCGGTTGGCTGCGCCGGCTCAGTTGCCGCCGGTTGGCTGGCGGCAGACGAGACATCGGTTTCGGCGCTTGCGCATCCTGCAAAAGAAAGAGCGGACGCGGTCACCAGAGCAATTCCGGCTGCGGCTCTAAGAAGTCTGTTCACCCCTTAAGCCTAAGCAATTCACTTGGCCAGAATTTCGCGAACCATTGGAACGACCTTGGTTGCATAAAGCTCGATTGATCGCATCAGTTGCGGATGCGGAGTTGGCCCGGTGGCGTACTTGAGATCAAACCTCGATGCCCCAACCGACTCGATCGCATAGGCAATCTTCTTGGCGACGGTCTCGGGCGAACCGACATAGAGCGAACCAGACTGCACCTCTTGAATGAAGTGCCCTTTGGTCATCGGACCCCATCCGCGCTCGCGACCGATTCGACCAAAGCTTGACTCATAGTGCGGCCACTGAATCTCGCGAGCCTCTTCATCGGTGTCGGCCACGAAGCCAGGACTGTGAATCGAGATCGGCAACATGGGTCGCTCAAACTTTTCGAGCGCTTCGGCATACAACTTCGAATATGGATAGAACCGCCCTGGGTCACCGCCGATGATGGCCAAAGCTAGCGGGATGCCCAAGCGCGCCGCACGAACCACAGACTCTGGGCTGCCGCCGACGCCAACCCGCAATCCGATTGGGGTTTCGACCTTTGGCCAAACCTCTTGGTTGTTTAGCGACTTGCGCGTGGTTCCGCTCCAGGTGACCGGTTGCTCACGCAGCAACTTGACCAACAATTCGAGTTTCTCTTCAAAGAGAACGTTGTAGTCGCTCAGCTCGTAGCCAAACAGCGGAAAGGACTCGGTGAATGAACCGCGACCGGCCGTGATTTCGGCTCGGCCATTCGATAGAGCCTGGATTGTGGCGAAGCGCTGGTAAACGCGAATCGGATCTTCGCTCGAAAGAACCGTGACGCCTGTTCCCAAGGTGATGTTCTTGGTCACCGGGGCTAGAGCTGCCAGAACTGTGTCGGGTGCGCTCACCGCAAAATCGTCGCGGTGGTGCTCGCCTATGTTGAAGTTGTCGAGACCAACCTGATCGGCAAGGATGCCTTGCTCGAGAACGTTTCGCAGCACCTGTGCGTCGTGCTGACGGACGCCCTTCTCGTCAACTGTGACGTCGCCGAAGGTGTCGAGTCCGAACCGGATTTCTGCGGGATTGATTGCGCTCACGATAGCCAGATTACGACTCCAGATTGTTATTTGTCAAGTGGGGCTTTACTTATTCGGCTAGGCGTAGTGTGGGCACTGTGTCGGCGCACAACTGAGCTGACCTCGAGAGGATCGAACCAAATGAGGATTTTCGCAACCAGCTATCGCCTTGCCCTGGCTTTTGCTTTTCTTGGCAGTATCTATTGGCAAGTGAGCGATCGAATCGCGAACAACGTGTTTCGCCCACAGGAATACTTCACCTTCTTTACGATTGACACCAGCATTCTGGCCGGCATCCTGATGTTGGTAGCCGCCAGCTTCAGTTGGCGCGGAGTCGTCGAGCCACTGTGGTTTAGTCGGGCACGACTCGGCATCGTGACCGCATCGGTGATCGTGGCGGTCGTTTACAACCTTCTGCTTCGCGGATTACCACCAGCTGCCGAAGACCTGGGTTATGTCTGGCCGACGATTCCTAACGATGTGTTGCACATCTGGGCGCCACTGTTCTTGGTTATTGAATGGCTGATCTTTGCTCCTAACCAAGCCCTCAAGTGGCGGGCGGCGTTTTGGGCTTGGGCGTATCCGTTTGCCTGGCTGGCCTTCACGCTTGTGCGC
>CAZXFZ010000053.1:0-6960 GCA_964640285.1 uncultured Rhodoluna sp. | reverse complement strand
GGTGCCGACTTTAGGCTCGAAAGCGAACAAGACTGGATCAAGTTTTACGGCGGCAGTCACGCGGGAACATGGACCTACGGAATGCCCGAGTTGGTTGTCGATCCGCATTCTGGCAAGAAACAGCGCGAACTGCTTAGAAACACCAAGCGCATTGCCGTGCCGGGTTGCAACGTAACCGCAATCACGCTCGGTTTGGCTCCCGCGCTCGCCGAAGGTTTGATTGAGGTTTCCGATATCGTCTCCGTTCTCACCGTGGGAACCAGCGGTGCCGGCCGTGGAGCGACCGAGCAGCTTTTTGAAGTTGAACCCACCGGAAGCGCAAACGCGTATCAGGTTGGCGGCATCCACCGTCACACGCCTGAGATCGAACAAAACCTTTCCAAAGCTGCGGGGGAGCGCGTTCAGGTTTCCTTCACTCCCGTGTTGGCTTCGCTCGAGCGCGGCATCCTCTCGGTGAACACGGCAAAGCTCAAGGGCAACACGAGCCTCAACCTGATTCAGGACGCCTATCTGAAGCACTACGGCGATGAAGCTTTTATTGCCGTTTCGCCCGAAGGGCAGTTTCCTTCCACCGCAGACACCATCGGTGAAAACCGTGCGCTTATTGGCCTAGCTATCGATGAGCATGCGGGGCGCTTGGTTTCGGTATGCGCGATTGACAATCTGGTTAAGGGCACTGCCGGGGCCGCAATTCAATCCATGAACCTTGCCCTGGGCCTTCCAGAAGATCAAGGTCTCTCCGGCCTTGCTCTGGGCAAGAACGCGACCTCCAAACACCAGACCGAACCTGACCCCGAACTAACAAGTTAGGACCAATCGATGACTGTGACTTTGGCAAGAGGATTTCGCGCCGCAGGCGTAAAAAGTGGCCTCAAGGCATCGGGTAATCACGATTTGGCGCTGGTCGTGAACGATGGCCCAATCGCTTCTGCAGCTTGTGTTTTCACAACTAACCGCTGCCAGGCAAACCCAATTCTCTGGTCAAAAGAGGTCATCAAAGATGGTCAGGTGCGCGCCATCGTTCTCAATTCGGGTGGCGCGAACTGCTACACCGGGCCACAGGGTTTCCAAACCACTCACGCCACCGCCGAGGCCGTCGCGGCAGCTCTTGAGCTCAGCGCAGGAGACGTTCTGGTCTGCTCAACGGGCCTCATCGGTGAGCAGCTCGATCGAGCGAAACTGCTAAATGGGGTTCAGGATGCGGTCGCCGAACTTTCTACTGGCGGCGGTGAACTGGCCTCACTTGCAATCATGACCACCGACTCCGTGCCAAAGCGAGCCCAATTCCAGTCTCCAGCCGGATGGAGTATTGGTGGCATGGCCAAGGGCGCTGGCATGCTCGCTCCAGGACTAGCAACCATGCTCGTAGTTGTTACCACTGACGTCGAATTGAGTTCGAGCGAACTCGACACGGCATTGCGCAGGGCCACGGCGGTGACTTTTGATCGACTCGACTCTGATGGTTGCATGTCGACAAATGATCAGGTCACTCTGATGGCTTCGGGTGCCTCCGGCATCCGTCCCGAACTCGACGAGTTCACTGCGGCGCTGATCTTCGTGTGTCACGAGCTTGCTCAGCAGCTTCTCACAGACGCCGAAGGGTCAAGCCACGACATCGAAATTGAGGTCACTAATGCCGCATCGGTTGAGGATGCGGTCAAAGTTGGCCGGTCGGTTGCCCGCAACAACCTGTTCAAGGCGGCGATTTACGGAAATGACCCAAACTGGGGTCGCATCCTTGCAGCCGTTGGAGTAACAGACGCCCAATTCGACCCATACAACATTGACGTGAGCATCAATGGTGTCAGCGTTTCACGGCAAGGTCAGCCAGACCAGCCCCGCGATTTAGTAGACCTAACGTCGCGTCGCGTCCATATCGAGATTTCCCTGAATGCTGGTGAATCTACTGCAACCATTTACACCAACGATCTGACCCACGAATACGTCACCGAGAACAGCGCATACTCAAGCTAATGATTCCTTCCGCACAGGCTGACCAAGCACTCATCGAACTCAAGGCCAACACACTCATCGAATCGCTACCGTGGTTGCAGAGTTTCCACGGCAAAATCGTCGTGGTCAAGTTCGGCGGCAACGCGATGGTGGATGCCGAACTCCAAGCGGCTTTTGCTCAAGACATGGCATACCTTCGCTGGGTCGGCATCAAGCCGGTGGTCGTTCACGGTGGTGGCCCACAGATTTCGGCCAAGCTCAACGAACTCGGCATCCAAAGCGAGTTCAAGGGTGGCTTTAGAGTCACGACCGAGCAAACAATCGGTGTGGTTCGAGACGTTTTGCGTGAGCAAATTAGCGCCGAACTTGCCCGCCTTATCTCGAGCGCAGGTGCCGAGGCAACCGTGCTCTCGGGCGAAGACGCGAACCTGTTCCGAGCCGAGAAGACGTTACTGCATGGAGCAGATGGCCCAATCGACATCGGGCTTGTCGGTGAGGTAACACAGGTGAATCCACGTGTCGTGTTTGAGGCGTTGGATGCCGGTCGCATCCCAGTGGTTTCCACGGTCGCACCAGATCGTGACGGGCAACTGCTCAACGTAAACGCTGACCTGGCTGCCTCGTCTCTGGCGGTTGCGCTTGGGGCCGAAAAGCTGATGGTTCTGACCGACGTTCCTGGCCTCTACAGCGACTGGCCCAACACTGAATCCTTGGTTAGCGAGATCAGCGCTCAAGAGCTCACCGAGCTTTTGCCAACGCTCGAGTCCGGAATGATCCCCAAGATGCAAGCCTGCTTGTCGGCGGTCGAAGGTGGCGTCCCTCGCGCCCACGTGATTGACGGTCGCGCCCGACACAGCATCCTTCTCGAGATTTTCACAACATCCGGTTTCGGCACCATGGTGATTCCCTAATCCGCTAAGTTTTTAGTTTCACGGCAAGAAAGAGGCTTGAAATGGTTCGCCACTTCCTAAAAGACGACGACATCACCCCAGCCGAACAGGCCGAGATTATTCGTCGAGCAATTGCTCTCAAGCAAGCCCCTTACTCTAAGCGTCCGTTTGAGGGGCCCAAAACTGTCGCGCTCATCTTCGACAAGACCTCGACCCGCACGCGTGTTTCCTTTGCTGTGGGAGTTTCTGACCTCGGTGGGGCTCCGCTGATCATCGACTCACAGACCAGCCAAATGGGTGGCAAAGAATCAGTGGCTGACACCGCCAGAGTGCTCACTCGACAGGTGGCTCAAATCGTTTGGCGCACCTACTCGCAAGCAGGACTCAACGAGATGGCGGCGCACTCGACCGTGCCAGTCATCAACTCACTGAGTGATGACTACCACCCCTGCCAGATCTTGGCCGACCTGATGACCGTCACCGAGCACAAGGGCAAGTTAGAGGGCCTGAAGTTTGCTTACATCGGTGACGCAGCCAACAACATGGCCAACAGCTACATGATCGGATGCGCTATGGCGGGCATGCACATTCGCATCGCTAGTCCAGCGGGCTTCGAACCTAATCAGGCAATCGTCCAACGTGCGCAGGCCATCGCGCAATCAACCGGTGGTTCAGTTCAGGTTTTTGGCGACCCAGTAATGGCGATTACCGATGCTGACGTGGTTGCCACCGACACCTGGATTTCAATGGGCCAAGAAGCTCAAAAAGAACAGCGCATCCGCGATTTCTCGGGCTTCACGATTGATGGCGAGCTGTTTGCTCATGCCGATGCCAACGCTGTTTTCCTGCACTGCCTCCCGGCGTACCGCGGCTATGAGGTGACCGCAGAGGTTATCGATGGCCCAAACTCAGTTATCTGGGATGAAGCCGAAAACCGACTCCACGCGCAGAAGGCCTTGATGGTTTGGCTCGACGAGGTCAGTCGCTCCAGCTAAAGCCCCAAATCGCTCCCGAACTAGACTTAAGCCAAAGCATCCGCCCAAGTTTTCGAAACGAGTAACCATGTCAGATTCAGCAAACTCTTTGTGGGGGAGTCGGTTTGACGGCGGCCCAGCTGATGCTTTAGCGGCCCTAAGCCGTTCAGTTCACTTCGACTGGCGCTTAGCCAAGTACGACATCGCCGGCACTCGAGCACACATTAGAGCGCTACACGCTGCCGGTTACCTTACGGTTCCTGAAATCGAGAAACTCGACCGCGACCTCTTGGAGTTGCTTCGTCGTGTCGAATCTGGCTCATTTCAGGCCCGAGAATCCGACGAGGATGTCCACAGCGCACTCGAGCGAGGGTTGATCGAAATCTCAGGCGCTGAACTCGGCGGCAAGGTTCGAGCCGGTCGCAGCCGAAACGACCAAATCGCAACACTGATTCGCACCTATCTTCTAGACCAATCTGCTCACATTGCAGGGCTGGTTCGTCAACTCATCGATGTTCTGCTGACCCGAGCCGAAGAAAATCTCGGTGTAGCGATGCCGGGCCGCACTCACTTTCAGCACGCACAGCCGGTACTTCTGTCGCACCACTTGCTCGCCCATGCTTGGCCGCTAGTCCGCGACCTAGAGCGGCTGCAGGATTGGTCTAAGCGAGCCACCCTGTCGCCATACGGAGCGGGTGCGCTCGCAGGCAACACGCTTGGGCTCGATCCGAATCTGGTCGCGCGTGAACTTGGCCTTTCCGGCCCAACCCAAAATTCCATTGATGCAACGGCCTCACGCGATGTCGTGGCTGAATTCGCCTTCATCGCAAGCCTGATCGGCATCAACCTCAGCCGATTCAGTGAAGAGATCATCATTTGGGCATCCGCCGAGTTCGATTACATCAAGCTCAGCGACAGCTATTCCACCGGGTCGAGCATCATGCCTCAGAAGAAGAATCCCGACATCGCAGAGCTCGCGCGTGGAAAGGCAGGCCGCCTCATCGGTGACTTGACCGGGCTCCTGGCAACCCTGAAGGGTCTTCCGCTGGCATACAACCGCGATCTGCAAGAAGACAAAGAACCGGTGTTTGACATGGTTGACACTCTGTCGGTGCTTCTGCCGGCTTTCAACGGAATGGTCGCAACCATGCAGTTCAACAAAACTCGACTCGAGATGCTTGCGCCTGCGGGATTCTCACTCGCCACCGACATCGCCGAGTGGTTGGTCAAAAAGCGCATTCCATTCCGCGAGGCTCACGAGATCACGGGCAAGATGGTCGCCCTATGCGAGCAGCGTGGAATCGAGTTGCACGAGGTGCCAGACGCCGACATGGCAGCAATCTCAATTCACCTGACACCGGACGTTCGCGATGTGCTTACTGTCGGCGGCTCAATCAAGGCTCGAGCTGGAGCCGGTGGCACTGCACTGCCACGTGTTCTCGAACAAATTGCGGCCCTTCGCAAGATTGCTCCGAAGGCAGGCGCCTAATGGCTACTCCAGAGTTCCTTCGCACGCAGAGTAACGACTCAGCATTCGCGCACATTATCGATGAGCTCAAGTGGCGCGGCCTCATCGCTCTTTCGACCGATGAAGCAGCGCTTCGCGATGCACTCGCCGCCAGTTCAATCACCTACTACTGCGGATTCGACCCGACAGCACCGAGCCTCCACCTGGGAAACCTTGTTCAGTTGCTCACCATGCGCCGACTGCAGCTTGCTGGGCACAAGCCGCTGGCACTCATCGGAGGCTCGACCGGTTTGGTGGGCGATCCCCGGCCAACCGCAGAGCGCACCCTCAACTCGAAAGAAACAGTGGCCGAGTGGGTGGAGCGACTCGGCCGCCAAGCTCAGCGTTTCCTGTCGGCCGAGGGCGATAACGCAGTTCGAATGGTTAACAACCTCGACTGGACAGCGCCCCTCAGCGCAATCGACTTCCTTCGTGACATTGGCAAGCACTTTCGTGTTGGCGCCATGCTTTCCAAGGATGCAGTGAGCGCGAGGCTCAACTCCGAGCACGGCATCTCCTACACCGAGTTCTCGTACCAGATCCTTCAGGGCTACGACTTCCTTGAACTCTTCCGCAGGTACAACTGCATCCTGCAGACCGGTGGCTCTGACCAGTGGGGAAACCTAACCTCGGGCACTGACCTAATTCGAAAGGTCGAGGGTAGCTCAGCGCATATCCTGGCCACGCCGCTCATCACCAATCGCGATGGCAAGAAGTTTGGAAAATCAGAAGGCAACGCGATTTGGCTCGATGCCGAGTTCACCAGCCCATACGCGTTTTACCAGTTCTGGCTAAACGTCGACGATGCCGACGTAATCGACCGCCTCAAAGTCTTCACTTTCCTAACTAAGGCCGAGATCGAAGAACTTGAAGCCGAGACAGCCGAGGCTCCGTTCAAGCGAGCGGCTCAAAAACGTCTTGCATTCGAAGTGACCTCGCTGGTGCACTCACCCGAGGCCGCCCAAGCTGCCATCGACGCATCCGCAGCGTTGTTTGGCCAGGGTGACCTGTCGACTCTCGATGCCCACACTCTTGCAGCAGCTCTGTCAGAGTTGCCGTCAACCACAGCAGGCAAGGATGCGCCAATCGCGCAACTACTCTGTGACACCGGCCTCGTGCCGAGCATCTCGGCCGGCCGTCGGGCCATCGCCGAGGGTGGCGTATACCTAAACAACGCAAAGGTCGAAGACGAATTGGCCGGCTGGGAATCAGTCCCAGGTGCCCTGCGACAGGGCAAGTATGCGGTGTTGCGCCGCGGCAAGAAGACCCTCGCCGCGCTGTTTCTCGCATAGTTCGCCTCGAGAACAAAACTTTTTCACCAAATTGCCCGTTTCGATTTGACACAGTCGTTACCTTTGCGTAATGTATCTATTCGTTGCCCAAAACCGCAGCAGAATCCGATTGGATCGCCGGTTCAAGAGCCACCAACCAAAAACCTTTAGGTGACCCCTTTACGGGCGTCGCGATGATGGCTATGGTTGAACTTCCACCGAAAAATTCGTTGGCATGTCAGATTTGACAAGTCCCGGATTCGTGGTAAGTTAGTGAAGTTGCTCTGGAGGCCTTCCCCCGAAAAGGGAGCTCCCAGGAGCATCCGATCCTTGAGAACTCAACAGCGTGCACAATGTCGATGCCA
>CAZXFZ010000052.1:5260-7006 GCA_964640285.1 uncultured Rhodoluna sp. | reverse complement strand
AAGCCCGACGGCAGCTACTACGATGGTTCCGGCGTGGGCAACGAATTTCGCAGCGAAGCTCCCATGGCCCGGCGATTTCTGCGCGATTCTTGCCGCTACTGGGTGGAAGAGATGGGCGTCGACGGTTTCCGTTTCGACCTGATGGGAATCCTGGATGTTGAAACCATGAATCAGGTACGTGCCGAACTGACCAAGATCGACCCGACCATTCTGGTTATCGGTGAGGGCTGGAACATGGGTGACGTATTGCCTGCTGACCAGCGAGCAAACCAGACCAATGCCAGCAAGATGCCAAACATCTCGCACTTCAACGACACAATTCGTGACGGCATTAAGGGTTCAGTGTTCAGCCACACCGACACCGGATACGCATCGGGCAAACTGAGCGCGATCTCCTCGGTTCGCTCAGGAATTGTCGGACAGGTCGCCTATGACGCAACAGCCGGTGGTGGTTGGGGAGCGGTAGACCCAACTGTTTCGGTCAACTACGTCGAGGCTCACGACAACATGACCCTCTTCGACAAGTTGCAGGCTTCGATGCCTCGAGCAACAGCCGCCGAGCGTCAGCGTGTATTTGCCCTTTCGTCATCCATCGCGATTCTTGCGCAGGGTTTGCCATTCATCCACGCCGGTCAAGAGTTCATGCGCACCAAGGGCGGCGATGACAACTCGTACCAGTCGGGTGACAAGGTCAACGCAATCAAGTGGAACCAGCGCGTGACAAATGCGGGCATGACCAGCTACTTCAAGGGGCTCGTACAGCTTCGCCAGGCGCATCCCGCATTCAGGATGTCGACCGCTGATGAGGTGAAGGCGAACCTGACCTTCCTGCCTGCATCGAGCAGCGTGATTGCCTACAGCCTCAACGGCAAGGCGGTCGGAGACTCATGGAGCCAGATTGTTGTTGCCCACAACCCGAACAAGAAGGCGGTAACCATCAAGTTGCCAACTAGAGGCGAATGGAAGATCGTGGTTCAGGGTCAGAAGGCCGGAGTCAAGACTCTTAGCACTCTGAAGAACGCGACCAGCGTCTCTGTGCCAGCTCAGTCAACCCTGGTGCTGCAGCGCTAGAAGTCAAAGAGAAAAGCGTAACTGGCCATCGACAACGGTGGCCATTACGTTTATCTGCGTTAGCTCGGTTTGAGGCACCTCGAAAGGGTTCGCACTGAGAACGGCAAAATCCGCTCTCTGGCCGACTTTGAGTTCCCCGCGGTTGTTGTCTCCCATCTGCAGAGCTGCGGCGCTTGTGTAGGCCGTCAGCGCTTCCTTCAGGTTTGGTGCGTTGTGGAGTGTCCATGATTGGTCAGGATGCGCAAGCGGTGCGCGCGTAACGGCCACCTGAAGCCCCTCTAGCGGCACGAATGAGCTTACGGGCCAGTCACTGCCGAAGGTGATTGTTACACCTGCGTCGAGCGCCTGTCGCATCTCATACATTCGATCGACCCGCTCCAAGCCCAGTCGCGGAACGCAACTCTGCAGCATCGCGTTTTGCTGTGCCCAATAAGGCTCGAAGTTTGCGATTAGGCCATGCGCTGCCATGCGCTCGAAGTCTCCAGTGCGCACCAGTTCAGTGTGTGCAATCACCGAACGGGTCGGGCTGCCAACCGCAATCAGCGCGTCGATAGCGGCCGTCACTCCAGCATCGCCAATCGCGTGCAGGTGCAGCGCGAAACCATGCTGGGTAGCCCAACGTAGCGCCTCGATTAGCTCATCCTGGTTCCAGACCAGGTTTCCGCGGAACTCGCC
>CAZXFZ010000052.1:1413-5250 GCA_964640285.1 uncultured Rhodoluna sp. | reverse complement strand
CAGTGCCCGCCGAAAGAAGCGCGCTAGCTCGCGACTCGACCTTCGAACGCATTTCTAGGGCATAACTGCGATACCCTCGCCAGTTCTCGGGTGCAAACCTAAAACCGAGCTCGAAACGCATCCACAATTCACCGCGCTCCAGGGCCTCAAGGTAAACCTCGGTCATGCCTGGGTCGATCCACGCGTCTGTGGCTGCTACCAATCCGTTTGCCAACATTTGTTGCTGTGCCCAGCGCAAATAGGCAACGTCTTCGTCGAGGGTAGGCTTGGGAGCGATATCGAGCACCAAACTCATCGCTTCCCACTCGCGAAGTATTCCCGTGGCTCGCCCAGCGTCATCTACATCGATTGAACCGTGACCAAAGGATGCGTTCAGCTGCGCCACTCGCTCTGGCGACTTGAGGCCGGCCGCACGCAATGCAGCCGAGTTGACCCAGAGGGTGTGGTGGTCGTCGGCGTGCAGCACTACTGGCACGTCTGCAACGGCTTGATCTAGAAGCCTGGCAGCCTCGAGTTCTTTGCCTGCAAGCATGCTTCGCTCATAGACCGCGCCGTCGATCCAGTTCTGGTCTGGGTTTGAACTTCTGTATTCGCGCAGGATAGCAGTCACATCTGACGCGGTAACGCATGAATCAAGGTGTAGACCGGCTGCCTCTCGACCCGCAAACAGGGGATGACAGTGTGCATCCCGAAAGCCTGGGATCACCCATCCACCTCGAAGATCAACGTTCTGCGAAGCTATGCCTACTGAGAGTTCGGCGAATCGCTCGGGTGTGATCAGCTCACCGTCGAAGCTGAACAGGTCAGCTTCTTCGCCTGCAACACCAGACTCTGTCGCACCTGTTCTCGCAGAGAAACCGGTGATGACTCGCGCATTCGAAAAGCGCACGAGTCTAGACATTCTTGGCGTTCTTTCGCGTTAGATAGCAGCTTGGGCAGAGGGATTCGTAGGTCACGTGAACGCCATCGATGGCAACCTGTTCGCCGCTAAAAACGAAGTTTCCGTCGACAAGTCTGGCGTTATACATGGCTTTCTTGCCGCATCGGCAGATAGTTTTGAGTTCTTCAAGCGTGTGGGCGATTTCGAGCAAGCGAATCGAACCTGGGAATCCGTTAGTCAAAAAGTCTGTGCGGATGCCGTATGCGAGCACAGGAATGTCGTCCAAGACTGCCACCTCAAGGGCCTGATCAACTTGGTCGCGAGTCAGGAACTGAGCCTCATCGATCAGAAGACAGGCATAGTCACCCGACCCTGAAACTGTTTCACGCAGTTTGGCAAAAGAATCACGCAGGTTCATCTCTGGAGTCAACAGCAGATCGACCTCGCGAGTCACACCCAGTCGAGAGACAACCTGACGATCACCTTTGGTGTCAACCGCTGGTTTGAGCAGAGCTACTCGCTGACCTCGCTCCTCGTAATTGTGGGCTACTTGAAGCAGAGCGGTGGATTTTCCGCTATTCATCGCTCCATGTCGAAAATACAGCTTGCTCATGCAAGAAAGCCTACCCAAGCATTAGTGCAAGGAATCGAAGTTCTGGGGCGTCACTGGGGCTGATCTATTCGTTTGACATGCTCGTGCGCCGGCCGTATTCTGGGTGTCCGGCGGTTGTCGTGCAGGTCATTGGGGAAGATGTACCTTCACAAGAAAGAGGCAACCGCATGACGCAATCGACCGCGCAAGGCATGGTCTTCATACACTCCGCTCCGGCGGCCGTCGTGTCGCACGTTGAGTGGTCTATCGGTCGCGCGCTGGGTGAGGGCGTCTCAATCGCATGGATCGACCAACCTGTTCAGCCTGGCTCTAAACGAGGCGAGCTTTTTTGGAGGGGTGTGCCTGGAACCGGTGCTGACATCGCTAGCGCTTTGGTTGGCTGGCAGACAATTCGCTTCGAGATAACCGAAGAACCTGAGGCTGGTGCCGAGGGGTATCGCTGGAGCTATACCCCAACGTTGGGCATGTTTTCGAGCCAGATCGACTGGGCAGGAAACCTGCTGGTGAATGAATTTCGGCTCAAGTCGATCATGGAATCAGCGGGTTCGAATGGCCTTGAGCTTCAGCGCGAGATGAGAAAACTGCTGGGCCAGCCGTGGGATGACGAACTAGAAGTGTTCAGGCGAGCAGGCATGGATTCGCCTGTTATTTGGCTGCAGCAAATTAGCTAACGAAGCGTCGGAACGCGACGACTGCGTTGTGACCGCCGAATCCAAACGAATTGCTGATGGCTAGAACTGGGCCATCAGGCAGCTCTCTAGGGCTGGTGACAACGTCTAGCGGGATCTCTGGATCTTGTTCCGTGAGATTTATTGTTGGCGGCGCCTTGCGTTCGTGAAGCGCAAGCACGGTGAAGATTGCCTCGATTGCGCCGGCACCACCCAGCAGGTGGCCAGTGGATGATTTAGTTGCCGAAACGGCAATCTTGCCTAGATGGTCGCCGAACACCCTTAGCAGTGCTGTGTACTCGGCAATGTCACCGACTGGAGTTGAAGTTGCGTGAGCGTTGATGTGAACGACATCCTGCGGGGTTGCACCGGCCTGTTCCAGCGCGGCGATGACAGCGCGAGCTGCGCCAGTACCCTCAGGGTCAGGTGCGGTGATGTGGTGTGCATCCGAGGTGACCGCTCCGCCGACCAATTCGGCATAAATCTTGGCGCCGCGAGCCTGAGCGTGCTCAAGGGTTTCAAGAACCAGTGCGGCTGCGCCTTCACCCATGACGAAGCCATCGCGAGAAACATCGTAAGGACGGGATGCGGTTGCAGGGTCGTCGTTCCGACGCGAAAGTGCATGCAAGGCGGCGAACGCGGCAATTGGCATCGGGTGCAGAGCCGCTTCAGCTCCGCCGGCTACAACCACGTCAATTTCGCCGCTGCGAAGGCGAGTGATTGCGTTGGCAATTGCCTCGGTGCTCGACGCGCAGGCTGAAACAGCGGTTCTGACGCCGCCGCGCGCAGCGATATCCATGCCGATTGCCGCTGCTGGTCCATTTGGCATGAGCATTGGCACGGTCATGGGCATCACTCGTCGTGGGCCTTTTTCTTTGAGCGTGTCATAAGCGTCCAGAAGAGTCCAAACGCCACCGATTCCGGTAGCAAACTCAACAGCTAGACGCTCAGGAGCCACCTCGGGTGAGCCAGCATCGGCCCATGCCTCGCGACCAGCAATCAGAGCAAACTGACTGCTTGGGTCGAGCCTCTTGCATTCTTGCGGAGAGAGGATCTCGGCTGCGGCAACCTTGGCCTGTCCAGCGAAGGTGACCGGCAGGTCATATTGTGCAACCCAAGACTGCTCGAGCGTTGAGATGCCTGAGGCACCTGAGAGCAGCGCTTGCCAGGTTGACTTGGTGTCCCCACCCAGAGGTGTGGTTGCACCGAGACCCGTTACGACAATTCTTGATGACAAGCCGGTTTCCTTTGCTGAGTGCTAGGCAGCTGAAGCGTAACTACTGCGCGTTGACAATAAAGTCGACGGCGTCGCCGACGGTCTTGAGGTTTTTGACTTCCTCGTCCGGAATCTTGACGCCGAACTTGTCTTCGGCGTTCATGACGATGTTCATCATCGAGATTGAGTCGATGTCGAGGTCGTCAGTGAATGACTTGTCGAGCTGAACCTGGTCTGCTGACTGTCCGGTTTCGTCGTTAACGAGCTCGGCTAGTCCGGCCAGAACTTCATCCTTCGAAAGTGCCATGATTTCTCCTTGGTTATTAGCTATTTGCTGGGGTTAAGTTTATGGGAGCACCACTACTTGAGCGCCGAAGGCTAGCCCTGCGCCGAATCCAATTTGCAGTGCCAAACCACCCGATTTGACCTGACCGGATTCGAGCAGTGCGTGCATCGCAAG
>CAZXFZ010000052.1:0-1403 GCA_964640285.1 uncultured Rhodoluna sp. | reverse complement strand
GATCTGGCACACCAAGCTGCTTGGCCAGCTCATCGATGATGCGAATGTTGGCCTGGTGGGTAACCACGGCGGCAAGCTCGTCGGCCTTGACGCCCGCAACTTCAAGCGCTTTGGCGGCTGTCTTTGCCATCTCCCATGAGGCCCAACGATAAACGGTTTGCCCTTCTTGGCGCAGAGTCGGCCAAGTGGCAGAGCCGTCGCGGAATTCGAGCAGGGATGCAGTCATGCCAACTTTGTCCCAGTTCGAGCCGTCGGAGCCCCAAACAGTGGGGCTGATGCCGGGTGCGTCGGATGGGCCGACAATCGCCGCTCCGGCTCCATCGCCCAGCAGGAAACTGATAGTGCGATCGGTTGGGTCAATAAAGTCACTAAGTTTTTCCCCACCGACTACGAGCACATATTTGGCCATCCCGGATCGAACCAACGCATCGGCTTGGGCGATGCCATAGCAGTAACCCGCGCAGGCTGCAGAGATATCGAAGGCAGGAGCCGGGTTCGCCCCAACTAGGTCGGCAAGAAGAGCAGCCGCAGAGGGTGTTTGGTGAGGATGCGTAATCGTGCTGAATAGAACTGCGCCGATTTCGCTAGCGTCGATACCAGCCTTTTTGATTGCCTCGTTTGACGCTTCTACCGCCATGTCCATAAGGCTGCGGTCGGCACTCGCTCTGCGACGCGTAACGATTCCGGTGCGCTGGCGTATCCACTCATCGCTCGAGTCAATCGGGCCGGCAATGTCATCGTTGGTGACCACCAGATCGCCTCTAGCCGCTCCCAGGGACAGGATTCTCGAATACCTGACAGGTTCGTATTGGCGCATAACTGGCTGGTTCATGAATTCCTAGTTGCGATCGTTTCTTTGCGTTGGTTTTCGGTCTGAGACAAATTTACCTGCGTATTGCTAGGCGTGATTGTTGATTAGCGACAAAGCCGCCTCGAGATTTTCGGGAGTTTTTACAGCGAGCACTTCAATGCCGGGCATCGATCGCTTTGCTAATCCGGCTAGTGTGCCGGCTGGCGCCAACTCAATAACAGCGGTGACACCTGCCTCGATCATCGAAGCCATGCACAGATCCCAGCGCACAGGGCTGGAAACCTGCTGCACCAGCAGCGAGAGGTACTCAGAGCCGTCTTCAACAACGCGACCCCCGGCGTTAGTCCAAAGCGGACTGTGCGGGTTCGAAACAGTGAGTGTGCCTGCAAAGTCTGCTAACTGCGAAACCGCTGGGCGCATGAATTCTGTATGGAAAGCACCAGCAACCTGAATTGGAACAACGCGCATTCCAGCTGGTTGCGATGCCACAAAGCGCTCGATGTCAGCGATTCGACCTGCGGCGACAATCTGACCACCCCCGTTGTAGTTGGCGGGGGAAAGGTCGAAATTTCGCAAGGTGGCCTCGACAAGT
>CAZXFZ010000051.1:3981-7134 GCA_964640285.1 uncultured Rhodoluna sp. | reverse complement strand
CGCTCACGGTTGCCTTTGGCTCGGTAACAGGGGCTTGGGTTGGTGGCTGAGTTGACTCGGTATCCGATGGGGCCGCGTTTCCAGGTGTAGCTGAAGATGCGGCACTGCTGTCTGAATTCGAGATTGAGTTCGAAGCGCTACCGCCGCTAGACGTCTGACCCGATGCACTCAGGCTCTCGGCAAGGTTCTGCTTGGCAGTGCTAGTCGCGAGCCCAGCCTGGAACGAACCAGCCAGAATGCCGAGCGTGATTACGCTCAGAGTTGCTTTGCTTGTGTTTCTCACCAGGCGTACTCCTCTGCATGGATTTGGTGCTCGGGTGTTCCAGCACGCTTGACTGATTGCTCAACCGATTTCGTCCACTCAACTGGGCCGCAAATGTAAACATCCGATTCCGAGACCCAGGGAGCCATTTCAGCGAGGCGGGCCTGATCTGGAAGATTGCGGGGATCGGCGTTTAGCCACGAGTCACTCGATCCGCGCCGACCTTCGATTACGTGCAAGTTGATTTGTCTGCGACGCGCAATCTCTCGAACTTCTTCGAGCAAGGCTGCATCCTGCGCATTTCTAACTCGATAAATCACAGTCAAGTCGCCAGGGCGCGATGCCATGCTCTCGGCCAGAGCCCGCACCGGTGGAATTCCAATTCCGGATGCGATCAAAACCACACGCTCGCGAGTGCGGCGCTCCTCGGTGAACACACCATATGGACCTTCGAGCATGACTCGCGTGCCGGGTTTGATGCTCTGCAGCAATTCTGTGTCGTCGCCGCGTGCGCCGATTGTGAAGCGCACGAAGTTATTGTTCGGTGCGGCCGAGATCGAGAATGGGTGAGGACGCCACCATTGCTTTGCCGTCAACGGACGGAACAGGTAGAACTGACCGGCCTGACCGCCCAGTCTGTCGAGCTGGGTGCCAGAGAGATAGATCGACACCGAGTCTGAAGATTCGCGAATCACGGCCTGAACTCGAAGGTTGTGCCGCAGTCCTCGAACAATCGGCAAGAGAACTCGATACCAAACGATGTTGAAGGTCACGAAGCTGTAGAGGGTCACCCAGTAAATCGTCGGAATCGCTTTGCCCGCGATGTCAGAACCCATGGTGAACAGGTGAGGCACGGCCACACCCACGGCGAGGTATGAGAGCAGGTGCACGATGAACCAGGCCTCATAGCTGAGCTTGCGTCGAGCGATGTTCAGTGAGGTCACGACAACCACGACCATCAGCACTAAGGATGCGGTCGCGAGCAATAACTCGAAAATCGAAATCAGGCTGAAGAACTCATCCCAAAGGGTCTTGCCCTCGTTGATCGCGAACTGAATCAGCGATGCAGCAAAGTGTGCGATCACCAAGTAGAGAATTGGCTTGCCCAGCTTCTTGTGGGCGATTGTGGATTTGTCGTGACCGTAGAACTTGTCGATCCAGGGCACTCGGGCAACGAGCAACATGTGAATCAGCAGCAGATCGGTGGCCACCAGCGAACTGAGGCGACTGAACGCACCTAGCCCGCTAGCCAGATCGGTGATGTTGTTCAATCCACCGTCAACCAAAAACATCGCGGTAACTGCAACCACTGAGAGCCACGCCAGTGCCTCGATGATGTCTTGAGCGCGCTTGAGTTCGACGTGCTTTGCGAAGCCCAACCGGATTCGACTGGTTGGCTTGGCAAGCTGCAGCTGCGGCTTCGCTGATTGAGCGGTTTCGAACATATTTCTAAGCATGGCCACGTTAGTTGGGAGTTTGCTGAGAACAGGCTCCAAGGCAGGTGTTAAAAATTGTCGGCATCGAGCAATAGTCTTGGCACATGACCGAGATTCCACTGCGTCGCGAATTCAAGGATGCCCAAGGCATTGACATCACGTTTTTCGAATGGCCGGTTGCTCAACCGCGAGCCATAGTGCAACTGGTTCACGGTCTAGGCGAACATGTGCGGCGATACGACGAGCTGGCGAGTGTTCTGAACCGCGCGGGTTACAGCGTGGTTGGTTCTGATCATCGCGGTCACGGCGAAACCGGAATCAGCATGCTTCGGGAACAAATCATCAAGCAGATGGGAAACCTGGGCCCGGGTGGAATGAAGGCGGTTTTCGCCGATGAACTTCAGCTGCGTGATCTCATGGCGAGCGAGCATCCCGAGGTTCCGCTTGTCTTGCTGGGGCACAGCTGGGGTTCGATGATTGCGCAGCGCATCCTCGATTGGAACTCACACCTTTGGTCGGCCGCGGTGCTGACGGGTTCGACTTTGTTGCTGCCAGGTATTCTGCCGAGCGGCGGTTTCAATCGCGCCTGGAGGTCCGAACTCAACGCAACCGGCTATGAGTGGCTAAGTCGCGATCGAGCAGTCGGAGAAGCGTTTATCGCCGACCCCAAGACCTTCCCTGAATCCGCGACTCAGGTTTTTGGCTTCAAGAACTCGGCAACACTATTGGGTGTGCCGAGCAAGCGACTTCGCAGCGACCTGCCCCTGCTTCTGCTGGCAGGTTCAGAAGATCCAATCGGTGGCGAGAAAGGCAACCGAATGCTGGCCAATGCTTTTGCGAGAGCCGGGATTCAAGACCTCAAGTTCATCTCTTACAATCAGGCCAGACACGAAGTTTTCAACGAGACCAACCGGCTAGAAGTCTTTGCCGACTTGCTCTCGTGGCTTGACGAGCAACTGCCAGCTAGAACCAACTAAAAAGGAATAGACCATGGCGAATGGATGCCTTGCAGCGCTCTTTGGATTCGGCAATCGCGAGGGTCGTGCAGCTCGCCGAGCTCGAGCCGAAGCTGAGGCGGCAAATGCGCGCAAAAACCGAGGTGACGATGTCACTCCGCTCTTGGCTGCTGGCGTGATTCTTGGTGCAACCGGAACATCCAGCGATGATCCGAAGAACGGCGGCATGAATCAGGGCGATTTTCATTCGGGCCCAGAGGGTTACTCGCCGAACACCGGCTACCCCGACACCTTCTATGGCTCAGGCGATTTTGGGGGTTATGACTCTGGTGGCGATGGTGGTGGTGGCGGGGACTAACCCTGCTGCTTTCCGAACTGCTTGTTGAACTTGTCTACGTTGGGCAGGCGGCAAGCGGCTACGGCATCCTCCAGTGGGCCAGCCAGGAGGTCGTGAGTCTCCGGGTGACGCTGCATGTACATCACGGTATAGCTGCAGACA
>CAZXFZ010000051.1:0-3971 GCA_964640285.1 uncultured Rhodoluna sp. | reverse complement strand
CTACCTTGCCGAAGATGCCCGATCGAACAGCATCGAAAGCGCCTGTGGTCAGAATCGATGCTAGGTTTTTGCCCTGGTGAGCTGGGTCAACCTCGGTGTGCGTGAAGTGAATCTCGTTACCGTTGGCTCCGATGCGACGTTCGTAGTCCAACAGACCAACTCGCTCATCACCAAGCCAGATCTCGAAACGGTTGTGGTCGGTGTTGTGCTCGACGCGCGCGGTGTCGTTGCTCATCCTGTTAATCTCTTTCTGTGTCAGAGAACAAGGTCATTCATGCAGACAACTTGTCTGCTCTTAAGACTATTCCTGATGCTTCGGTTCAGTTGATCTATATCGACCCACCCTTCAATACTGGTCGCAAGCAGAGTCGAGGTGCCTCCATCACCAAGCGAACCAGTGAGGGTGGTCGGGTCGGATTCAAAGGATTCCGCTATGAAACCGTTCGCGAGACTGTTCTTTCTTATGACGACGAATTTGCCGACTACTGGTCGTTTCTAGAGCCACGGCTCGAGGAAGCCTGGCGTTTGCTAACCGAATCAGGCACCCTCTATCTGCATCTCGACTATCGCGAAGCGCACTACGCCAAGGTTTTGCTGGATGCGCTCTTCGGGCGCGAGTGCTTTCTGAACGAAATCATTTGGGCTTATGACTACGGGGGCAAGAGCAAATCTCGTTGGCCGGCGAAGCACGACACAATCTTGGTTTATGTCAAAAACCCAACCGAGTATTACTTCGACAGCGAAACCGTTGACCGCGAACCATACATGGCCCCTGGCTTGGTGACCCCCGAAAAGGCAGCCAAAGGCAAACTGCCGACTGATGTTTGGTGGCACACCATCGTCTCGACTACCGGACGAGAGAAAACGGGCTATCCAACTCAAAAACCGCTCGGGATTCTGCGTCGAATCATTCAGGCTTCTTCACGCGAGGGGGATCTAGTTCTTGACTTCTTCGCTGGATCTGGCACCACCGGAGTGGCGGCGGCTGAACTTGGAAGACGGTTCGTTCTGGTCGATCAGAATCCAGAATCAATTGAGGTAATTACCTCGAGGCTGAAGCAATTGCAGATTTCGTTCGACCTGAAGTAACCAGAATCACCAACACTGTTAGCAGCACTAGCAGGGTGCTCGCCGCCATTGCCATGCCGTAATTGCTTGAACCAGGTCGGCTAATCAGTTGGTAGAGAACCGTTGGCAAGGTGGCCTGATCGCCGAAAGTGAGCATGGCAGCAGCTCCATATTCGCCAAGCGATGCGATTGCCGCAAAGCCTATAGCGCTCGCGACCACCGGTTTGATTGCCGGCAGCTGAACGCGCATGAATGAGCCGAATGACCCGAGTCCGTCGAGAATCGAAGCCTCTACGATGCGTGCATCCAAGTTTTGAATGGCGGGTTGAATCACGCGAACCACAAGCGGCAGGGCGAGCAGCGCTTGAATCAAGGGGATCGCTAGCCAGGATGCTCGAAGCGCCAGTGGTTCTTGATCGAATGTGACCAGCCAGCCCAATGCGATTACTACCGGAGAGACTCCCAGCGGAAGAAGAACCGTGAAGTCCGAGATCCACATGGCTCGGCTGGTCTTTCTCGAAACTTCCCAGCGTGTTCTTAGGTAAACCGCCAGCAAGCCTACGAGCACAGCCAATGCTGTCGAAATACATAGGTTTCGCATCGAGTTGGCAATTGCATCAACAACGCTGATGTTCAAAACTTGGCGGTCTCCTCGCCCAGCGAGCGATGCGAAGTTGCCAACTCCAATCGAATCGTCAGGCTGGGTCAGTGCCTTCGAGAATAGATTCATCAACGGTGCAAGAACGAAAACTATCACCGTCGGTATCACCACGATTAGAGCGGCCCAGTCACGGCGATCAACCTTCTTGGTTGGCTCAGACAAATCGGCGGACTCGATTTGAGTCTGCGATGCCGAAACTCGCCCGCTGATCGAAACCGCAAACAGGGTAATCAAGGTCTGAACCAAAGCTAGAACCGAGGCAGTGCCGAGATCCAAAAACTGAAGAGCAGATTTTGCCATCAAGGTTTCGATGGATTCGATTTCGCCATCGCCAAGCACCAGCACGATGCCGTAACTACTGACGGTAAATAGAAAGGTTAGGGTGGCAGAGGCCAGCAGAGCCCCTCTTAGCTGGGGCAGAACCACCGACCACAGCGTTCGAAAGCGCCCAGCGCCATCGAGGGCTGCAGCCTCTTCCGACTCGCCATCTAGGGCCGCCCAACTCGACCCGACGATCCTCGCTGTCAGCGCGAAATTCACGAACACGTGCGCAGTGATAATCCAAGCGATTTGGCTACCGGTGATTCCAAAAAGCGAATAGAAAGTATTCCAATTTTGGAATGCACTAAAAATCACCGCGACAACAATGCTTGGCAAGACGAGTGGAACCAGCATCAAAGCCCGAATCAACCTGCTGCCAAAAAAGCGTCTCCTGTAGAGCAGCATGGCGGCGGGTATGCCCAGCAGCATACTCAGCACGGTTGAAAGTGCTCCCTGCCAAATCGTGAACCAAATGGCGGCAGGTGCTTTTGCCAATAGGCTTTGCGAAGTTTCAGCTCCGATGGTTCTGCCTTGAGCAAATAGTTCTAGGCTCGGCCAGATCAGCAGTGCCGCTACAAACCCGAGCGGCACTGCCCAAAGAATTGCTAGCCGAAGATTTCTGACCATGCGGCCAGCCAGCTCGATCGGTCACGGTTGATGTTTAGTTCTTGCCCAACCGGATTTGCTGTAAGGGTTGCCCACTTCTTCCAATCGGCAGGCAGCTCTGTTCCAGAAACGGCTGGATAGACATACATGCTGGTTGGCAGTGCAGTCTGGAAGCTTGATCCGAGCATGAACTCCACGAGAGCCTTCGCCCCCTGTGGGTTCTTTGCATTCTTCAAGACGCCGGCAAACTCGGTTTGTCTAAAGCAGCCATCCAAAATGGATGCCGTTCCCGACTCTCCGTTCTCGCGAATCTCAAAGGCAGGCGAACTCGAGTAGCTCAACACGATCGGATACTTGCCCTTTCCGCTCGAACCAGAGAAGTCCGTGAAGTAGGCATCCTCCCATCCGCCAGCAATCTTCACCCCGTTTGCCTTGAGTTCACGCCAGTAGTTTTTCCAACCATCCTCACCAAAGACAGACACAGTTGCGGCCAAGAACGAAAGGCCCGGCGATGAAGTGGTCGGGTTGGTCAATACGGTGAGACCCTTGTACTTTGATTCGGTTAGCTGCTTGATTGAAGTAGGTGCCTCGATTGACTTCTGGGCGAACCAGGCCTTGTCATAGTTGAGACAGACATCTCCAAAACTCACTGCGGTTAGCTCGCCGTCAAGAACACCACCCTCCTGGGCCACACCGGCGAATGTGTTGTCGATGCCAAATACTGCATCGGCAATCGGAGCATCCTTTGTAAGCACGAGCTTGTTAGTTAGCTCACCCGCGTCACCGGCCTTCACCAAGGTCAGATCAAAACCCGAGCTCTTTTCAAACTCGGCGATTAGTTCATCGCTCATTGCGAAGGAATCGTGCGTGGCGAGAACTACCTCTTTTGGTGCCGGCTTAGTTGCCGTGGTGTCTTGCGCAGCGCATCCGGCTAGAGCGAGACCGGCAGCAATCGAGGCGAGTCCAGCGATGAGTTTGTATGCGTTTTTTGGAATAAAGCTCTTTTGCACTTGCGTGCCCTCCGTTTCAGAACAGGTTCAGTTGAACCACTTGAATAGTGGGCACGGGTTAGAGGTCCTCCCTGCGTCGGCATTATCCGAATCAGGTTTGACGGTCGAAGACTACGGAGTCTTCCTCTCAGACCGGTGTTACCGGACTCCCGTGTACTTCAATGCTAAGCGAAGATTTAGTGGCCGGATGCCGCTGCTGCTTCGGCTGCCTCCTGAGCTGCAGACTTGTCACGAAGTGGAGCAGCCTTCACAAAGAACGACAGCGCGAAGGCCACCAAGACAATCAGCGCTGCCCAGAAGAACAC
>CAZXFZ010000050.1:0-7158 GCA_964640285.1 uncultured Rhodoluna sp. | reverse complement strand
GAGCAGACCACCCCGCAGGAGCCACAGTTGTTGTCATCGCTGTCTGGATCGGTGTCTGCGCGATACCCTGCCCAAACATGGATACCCACTTCTTGATGCCGTCCCATTTGTCAACCTCGAGCATTTGACCGCGTGATTCACCCGGGAATCCGACGCCTGATGCTCGGCCCAAACCGAACTTCTGCAAGAAGTCGAATCGGGTTCGATAGTCGACTTTGTTGCCCAGGAGCATTATGCCGGTGTTCGATGAGTCACGCAGAACGCCCGTGAGGGTCAGTTTCTCTGGTGGGTGCATGTGGCTGTCGGTAACAGTCCAGCCGCCTGAATTGGGCAGTTTATAGGCGTAAGGCGCCGTAATCGGAGTGACCGGTGTGCCCTTGCCCTCTTCGACGATGGTTGCTGCGGTGATGGTCTTGATCACCGAGCCGGGTTCAAATGAAGATTCGAAGATGCGCGCGTGACGATCCTCTGGCCTAGCCTCACCATAGGTGTTTGGGTCCATGGTCGGCGCTTCAGCGGCGGCGAGAATCTTGCCAGTCTTAACCTCTAGAACAACTGCGCTGCCCCAGTCGGCCCTCAAATAGTTGGTTTGAGCGGTGACCACCTGCTGGGCGTAATACTGCAGGTCTTTGTTCAAGGTCAGAACGACGTCGCGCCCATCCTTGGCTTCGCGGGTCACAATCGCAGACGAAGGGATGCGAATGCCGTCAGAGCCACCTCGCTCGTAGGTTTCTTCGCCATCTACACCGGCAAGGCACTCATCCATCATGCGCTCTACACCGGCGGGGGCTGCCCCCTCTTGGTTGACCCACCCGAGAACCGCACCGGCAACAGCGCCGTTCGGATACACGCGAGATGGCACCGACTCGTAATAGAGCCACGGAATATCGAGTTCGCGAATTGCGCGATACACGGCAGCCTCGACTCGTTTTGCGATCAGCGAATACTGGGAGGTTCCGGCAAGCTTTGACATTACCTCTGCGGCATCCATGCCAAGAAGAGCTGCAATCTCATTGGCCTGCTGGGCAACCGTTACCGTGACTTTTCCGCCATCAGCGGTCTTTCGCTCGATGTCACGCACGTTAATCGGTGCGGCAACGATGTTGTAGTTGATAACAGTTTTAGCCAGAACCACACCTGAGTTATCGAGGATGCTGCCGCGGATTGCCGGTAGTGTGCGCGTATTGGAGCGTTTGTCGTAGGAAACCTCGTTGATCTTTGCCGCGCTAATTACCTGATAGTCGAACAGGCGGAAGCCGAAAAAGAGCACGGCTATGGCCACAACGACACGCAGCAGAAGCAGCCGCTTGTTGGGATTTCCTGGCGCTTGGTAACGCATGATTACCGATACTAACTAGCGATTACCGCCGGTTGCGGGAACCTGAAATGCAAATCCCGAACCTGAAGAAGTAGCCGTGCTAGCACCGGTGACGGAAACCGGCTTTTGGGTAGTTGAGCTCAGAGACGACCCTCCAGCGGTCGGAGCCGCCGCTCCAAACTGAAGACCTCCGCCAGTCGGGTTGATTTGAGTGCTTGACGCACCCGTGGCAGTCTCGCTCGCGGTCTTCTCAGCCAGCTGCTGCTCTGCGGCAGCAAGAGTCTCGGCGGTGATGTTCGAAGTGACAACCAGTTGCGAGTTAGGAATCAGGTTGCGCGAGGTGCGGTGTTCGGTGTTCAAAGCAGCCTTCGGTTTTCCGAAAACACGCTGGTCTTCGAGGCGCAGAAACACCGGGTTGGCATTTGAAATCATGCCCATTTTCTGGGCGGCATTGGCCAAATTCTGGTTTGAAGAGAGCGAATCGACCTGCTCGCCAATGATTTGTGCGGTGATGGCCAGTTCGCGCTTTTCTTTTTTCAGGTCAGACAATTGGTAAGCGCCCTGAGCGACAAATACGTTTAGCAAAAGCTGCAGCGCCTGAATCGCGAACCATCCGAGAATCAGTGTGAGTGCAATCGCAACCTTTGGGTTAGCACTTCTCGCACCGAGAATTGATTGAAGTTTTCCGCCCGCAATGCTGCTCAAACGCGTTTGTGGTTTCGACGTAGTTGCCTGTAGTGCACTCATGCTGCGCTCCGGATTTTCTCTGCTGCACGGAGTCGCACCGATGCTGCTCGTGGGTTGGCTCTGATTTCGTCTTCTGTCGCGCCTTCAGCACCCTTGACCACAAGGCGAAGGGTTGGAGCATGCTCAGGAAGCTCGAAAGGCAGTTCGATTGGGGCTGAGCTAGTTGCTGCGGCAGCAAAGGCCTGCTTGACGATTCGATCTTCGAGCGAGTGGTAAGAAAGAACCACAATTCTGCCGCCCACGGCCAATGATCTGATGGCAGCTGGAACAGTTTGCTCGAGCACCGAAAGTTCCTGGTTTACCTCGATGCGAAGAGCCTGAAATACTCGCTTCGCGGGGTGCCCAGAGCTCTTGCCCGGAATGAACGGAACAATTTTGGCTATCAGGCTGCTGAGTTCAGTACTGATCGAGAACGGCTTAGTCTTGCGCAGGGCAACGATTTCGCGAGCGATTGGCTTGGCGTAGCGCTCTTCGCCGTATTCCTTGAAGATGCGAGCAAGCTCGGCTTCTGAGTAGGAGTTCACCACATCGGCAGCCGTCGCACCGATAGTGGCATCCATTCGCATGTCTAAAGGGGCTTCGTATGAGTAGGCGAAACCTCGGTCGGCCTCATCGAGTTGCATTGACGAAACACCTAAATCGAGCAAAATTGCCTGCACGGCCGGAATCTGCAGTTCGTCGAGAACATCTTCGATTTCGTTGTAAACCGCGTGAACCAAGTGGATGCGCTCGGCGTATGGCGCAAGTCGCTTCGCAGCGAGCTCGAGGGCCTTCGGGTCGCGGTCAATGCCAACCAGAGTCAGTTCTGGGAACCGCTCGAGAAATGCCTCGCTGTGACCCGCCAAGCCGAGGGTGCAGTCAACCAAAACTGCCGACTTGCCCTCGATGGCAGGAGCGAGCAGCTCGATGCAGCGTTCGAGAGTGACCGGTGCGTGCAGCTGGTTGATTGCCTTTTCGGTTGCCATAGGTTTTCGAGGAAACCTGCCGCTAGACCCCCACTCATTCTTGCCAAGAGCTTGGTTTTCGAGGCCGGATCTGACATCGGGGAAGAGTGTCAGAGCCAAATGAATGGGTGGAGATCTAACCGCAGGTTAGAAGAGCCCCGGAATCACCTCCTCCTGGATGTTGGAGAAGTTCTCGGCTGCCTTTCGCTCGTATTCGAGCCAAGCCTGCTGGTTCCAAATTTCGGCGTGGTTGCCGGCACCGTTTATGACGAGGTCCTTGCCCAGATTCGCCCATTCGCGCAAACCAGTCGGGATGCTGACTCGCCCCTGCTTGTCGGGGTTGTCCTCCGCTGCACCTGCCAAGAACACGCGGATGTATTCGCGCGAGTTCGCGTTGCTGAGCGGGGCCTGACGGAGCTTCTCGTAAACCTGTGCGAATTCTTCGCGACTGAAAACGTAGAGGCAGTTTTCCTGGCCCTTGGTGATTACGAGCCCACCGTTGAATTGCTCACGGAGCTTGGCAGGAATTATGAAGCGACCCTTTTCGTCGAGCTTGAGGGTGTGTGTGCCGAGCAGTGCCAACATTCGCATCCTCCCCTTTCTCGACGTCGAAACCCAATAACTCCACTTTACTCCACTTCGCTCCACTTTGGCACTTTTTTTCAAAGATTATTGCGCTGGGCGTGTCGAACTCTCCAGTAAACAAGCGGAGTTCTGGGGTGGAGCGAAATGGAAGAGTTTGACCACAAACGAGACGCCCAGACAAAAGGAAAACCCACTCCGAAGAGTGGGTTCATTCTGAAGTTTGGTTAGCCTTGGCGCCCATCTCCTGAGTTGCGATCATCCCAGCGCTGTTCGAACAACTCGGTCAGAGTTGGTCGTGGAGCCTTGGGCTTGCTTTCTGAAACCTTGGCGGCAAGATTGAGTCGGCCAAACTGGGCTGTTGCCAGCGAGAAGCCAAACACCATGGCTAGAAACCCAACCACGCCGAACCAGACATACTGGGTCAGAAGTGCGGTAAGGATTAGTGCGAGGCCCGACACTGCAAGCAGACCACCGGCGACGATTCGCCTGGGTGAACTTGCTTTCGCAGAGGCCAATTTGGCTGGGTCAGCTCCCAGCTTCTCGGCAAGTTTCGCATCGCTTTCATAGAGACCGCGCTCAAGTTCTTCGAGCACTTTTCTCTCACGTTCGGAAAGACTCATCGAAACCTCCCTGTTGTTCTAGTCACAATGGTAAACCGCAACGCCCCATTAGGCTATTCCCGTGACTGAAACCAGCACCCTGCTCGAGTTGATTCAGAGCCAGCTCGATGACTTCTGCGAGCAGCAACGAGCCTCCTTCGCCTCAATCTCTGACGATCTGTCACCGATCCTCGACTACACCCAAACCCTGCTATCGGGTGGCAAACGATTTAGGGCGCAATTCGCATACTGGGCCTGGAGCGGATGCCTTCCCGCCTCGGGACAGACGGCCGAACAGCAGCGCCGAAGCGCCGAAGCAATCGTCGGCATCACTGCCGCACTTGAAATGTTTCATGCAGCTGCCCTTGTTCACGATGACCTGATGGATCAGTCAGACACCCGACGTGGACAAATGGCGGTCCACCGCAAATTTGAGAACCTGCACAAGACCGCCGGCTGGGCTGGCAATCACGAGCGATTTGGCCAATCGGGTGCAATTCTGGTCGGCGACCTGATGCTTGGCTGGGCAAGTGAATTGTTTGGCAAGGCAATCATGGGCGCACCAAACATCGATGTCGAGCTTGCTTGCCGCGATGAGTTCAACAAGATGCGCATCGAAGTTATGGCTGGGCAGTACCTCGACGTGGTCGAGGAAAACGCAGGCCCGACTCGCCCCAGCTCCGAAGCCGTGGGCCGCGCTAATCGGGTCATGCTCTACAAGACGGCTAAATACTCGATTGAAGCTCCCCTCCTGATTGGCGCATCCTTCGGTGGCGCATCCGAATCAACTCGGCACGGCTTGAGCAACTTTGCAATCCCTCTCGGGCTGGCATTTCAGTTGAAGGATGACATTCTCGGTGTCTTTGGCGACTCGATAAAGACGGGCAAACCTGTAGGAGACGATCTTCGCGAAGGCAAGCGAACCGTGCTGATTGGGCTCACCCGCGAAACTCTGAGTTCCAGCGTTGCCAGAATTTTCGACGAACTGCTGAGCGCGCGCGACCTGTCAACCGAGCAAATCAACTTTTTGCAGCAGACGATTAGGGGTTCCGGGGCCTTGGCCAAAACCGAACGTATGCTCGAGGAGCTTGCCGAGGAAAGCTTGACGGCACTGTCTTCACTCGAGCTGGCGGACCCTGCAAAGAGCGCCCTCGGAGCTTTGGCCCGAAAAGTTATCGAACGCGAAAGCTAGATCGCCAGAGCTTGTGCTCTGCGGCGAATCTCGGTTTTGCGGCCGGCAAGAAGCGCGCTCATCGGGGTGCCGGGCAGTGTCTCATCGGGGGTGTACAACCACTCCACCGCGCCTTCAAGACTGAAACCTGAATCGAGTAGCACCGAAATCGTGCCTTTGAGGCTCGAAAGCGGCTCTTGCTCAACGATGATTTCTGCGGGGATCTTCTTGACTCCGTCGATTTTGACGAAAATCAAGTCGTGCTCTTCGAGCATTCGATGCACTCTGCCTAAGGGGACCCCGAGCCGCTCGGCTGCTTCGGGAACGGTTATCCAGTCGGAGACATTCTCAATGGCGTTTGACACAAAACAAGATTGCCACATGAGAGTGGCAAAACTGCAGTCCTGTTTCGACATGGCACGATATTGCTCAGATGAGCAACTTGACTGGCCGCACCCTTGGTGGGCGATACGAAATCCGCCGCCTACTGGCCTCGGGCGGAATGGCTAGCGTCTATCTGGCTCAAGACAATCGTTTAGATCGCGTGGTTGCACTCAAAGTTGTGCACCCTCACTTGGGCGAGGAGTACCGCGAGAGGTTCGTTGCCGAGGCCAAGATTGCCGCGCGTTTGGCGCATCCCAATCTGGTGAATGTCTTCGATCAGGGTCGCGATGAGGATTTGGCCTGGCTGGCCATGGAGTATGTGCCCGGGCTCACGCTGCGCGAAGTCATGGATAAGTTCGGAGCACTGAGCGCCGAACGGGCACTCGAGCTGTTCGAGCCGCTTTTGGCGGGTTTGGCGGTCGCGCATCGCTCTGGAATTCTGCACCGCGATTTGAAGCCCGAGAATGTTTTGTTGAGTGACGACGGTCAGATCAAACTTTCCGACTGGGGTCTGGCCCGTGAAGTCGATCAGCGCACGCAAACCGCATCTCTGGTTGGCACGGTCGCCTACATCTCGCCCGAACTGGTGTTGCGGGGAGCCGCCGACGCTCGCAGCGACGTTTATTCGGCTGGCATCATCCTGTTCGAAATGCTTACTGGAAGGCAGCCTTTTACGGGCGAGCAAGCGGTCAACATCGCGTTTCAGCACGCAAACGAGCAGGTGCCAACTCCATCGAGCATCCTGCCCGGAATACCCGAACTCCTGGATGAGATCGTGCTCTGGGCCACAGCGAAGAACCCAAACCAGAGACCAAAGGATGCGGGTGAACTTCTGAACATAGTCGGCAGGGCACGTGCAGAACTGCGCAGCACTGGCGGATTCAGCAAAACCACCCAGCTGGCTCAGACCCAGCGTCTGGCTGCCACCACAGTTATTGACCAACTAGGGGACTCGGGCGGGGCCGCACCAGATGGCAGTTCAATCTTTGACTCGAACGCAACCCAAGTTCTTGCACCTGCCAACCTTGAGGATTCGGGTCGAGCCGATATGCGGCCGGTGGGCCTCGGCCAGACCGAGGTAATTGGCAATACGAGCGGCTCGGCTCAGGGGCTTACCGAAGTGATTTCGCTCGAGCAAGACATCGACGAGCAACACCCGCTGGAGCGTCTTGAAAAACGCGGTGCAGTCGCCAAGGTCTTGGTCGTTTCAGCTCTCATGGTTTTGCTCGGCGGGGCGATTGGATGGTTCTTCTCTGCAGGACCTGGAGGATTCAGGGTGGTTCCTGAACTTGCCGGCACCACCCAATCCGCGGCACAGGAAACCCTTGAGTCACAATCGATTCAATACAGCCTCGCAACCGAGAACAGTCTGGATGTTCCAGCGGGCAAGGTGATTCGCACCGAACCGGG
>CAZXFZ010000049.1:0-7595 GCA_964640285.1 uncultured Rhodoluna sp. | reverse complement strand
TCGTGGGGCCATGGCCTGTGGAACACCAGTTGCCGCGACTGCGACCGGTGGCATCCCAGAAGTGGTCGCACACGGCGAAACTGGACTGCTAGTTCCTATCGAACAGTTGCAAGACGGCTCGGGCAAACCCCTCAACGAATCCAAGTTCGTCGCAGATTTTGCTCAGGCGCTAAACGAGATGCTCGACTCTCCAAGGCTCGCTGATTTTGGAACCGCCAGTCGTCACCGCGTCGAGCAGCAGTTCAGCTGGGAGTCAATTGCCGAGCAAACCATCAGCGTGTATCGCAGGGCCTTGTCGGTTATCTAATAGATTTGTCGCATGTCTCGCGTCATCGACTTCAACAACGTTTCGGTCATCCGTGAAAAACGGGCCATTCTCAACAACGTCGATTGGCAGGTCGAGGCGAACCAGCGCTGGGTAGTGATCGGCCCAAACGGAGCCGGAAAAACCACGTTGCTGCGCGTTGCCGCAGCGCAAATCCACCCCTCTAGCGGTCAGGCTGAGATTCTGGGCGAACGACTTGGTGAGATCAATGTTTTCGACCTGAGAACACGCATCGGCTTTGCCTCGAGCGCACTAGCTTCCCACATTCCAAATAGCGAATCCGTTTTGGACGCTGTTATGACCGCGAGCTACGCCGTGACCGGACGTTGGAATGAAAAGTATGACGATATCGACGAGCGCAGGGCGCGCAGGGTGCTCTCGGAGTGGCAATTGTCGGACTTCGCCGACCGAGCATTCGGAACACTGAGCGACGGCGAACGCAAGCGAGCGCAGATTGCCAGATCAGTCATGCCAGACCCTGAGCTACTTTTGCTTGATGAACCTGTTTCCAGTCTTGATCTGGCCGCGCGCGAACAAACCTTGAGCATCATTAGTCAGTACGCGCAATCGCCGTTCGCGCCAGCCATGGTGATGGTTACTCACCACCTCGAAGAGATTCCGGCTGGATTCACGCACGCACTGATAATCCGAGAAGGTCAGATTTTTGCCGCCGGAGAAATCAACTCGACCCTAACCAGCGAGAAAATATCGGAGGCCTTCGGGTTCAACTTGGTAGTCACCCAAGAGGGCGGACGCTTCAGGGCGAGATCGGCAAACTAGAAAGCCAGATTGCATCTGAGGTCTGAGAATCAGGACGCGAATCCTAGATTTTTGCCTAGTGCATCTGGTATGCTTTTCCCTTAGTGCCAAGTGTCAGATGGCAATCCTTTTTCGAAAACCAATTAGGAAGTAAAGCAATGAAGGCAGAGATTCACCCAAAGTATGAGCCGATCGTATTTCGCGACCTGGCATCGGGTGTAGCGTTCTTGACTCGCTCGACCGTTACCAGCAGCAAGACCATCGAGTGGGAAGACGGAAACACCTATCCAGTCTTCGACGTCGAAATCTCTTCGGCCTCGCACCCCTTCTACACGGGCAAGCAGCGCATCATGGACTCGGCCGGACGTGTCGAGCGCTTCAACGCTCGCTACAAAGGTTTCGGAGCATAAAGCCAACCGGAAACTTGAAAAACCTCGGAGCGATCCGAGGTTTTTTATTTTCGCTGGATTAGCGCGACGCCGCTCGAAGCTGCAGCTCAGAGTTGCCGAACCGGCCAACCTAACTCGGCAGTGGCCTCGGGCTTTCCGTTATCACGCAAGTATCTGGCGAAGCTTTCAGCCTGACTTGCGGCCCAATTCTTCTGAATGGTTTGCATTTGTTGCAGGTCTTGCGGCAGTTTATCTGCAAACCGCAGGGCGATTGCCTGCATGACGCGTCCGGCCGCGATTGCATCCGCAGTAGCCGTGTGAGCTTCAACCAGAGGGACGCCGTAATGTTCGGCCACAACTTCGAGGCGGCGTTTGCCCCGTCGGTAGGTGTCGAGGCCCTTGTCAATAACGAGCGGGTCCAGAACAGGCCAAGGCTCCCGAAGTGGCTCTAGACCGTGCCGTAGCGCCTCATAGTGAAGAATTGTGAAGTCGTATGGGGCGTTGTAAGCAACGACGGCCACGTTTCGCTCTAGACAGTGACGAATCGCCGAGAGCAACTCGCTAATCACCTGCGCTGCAGGCTGCCCCTTGGCGCGTGCGACTTCAGTGGTGATGCCGTGAACTGCTGAGGCTGAGACTGGTATCTCGATGCCTGGGTCGGCGAGCCATTCCGGCCGGTCTGAAACGACCTGGCCCGAACGATCGAGCTCGACCAAGCAGGCCGTGACGATTCGAGATTCACGTAAATCAAGCCCGGTGGTTTCAGTGTCGAACACCGCGATTCTTTGTGCCCAAGTTGGCATCGACTCGAAATCGAAAGAAAGTTGATTCACACTCGTAGCCTAGGGCGGGGCTAAGACGCTAATCCAACGCCACGCGCCAGTTCCATCGCGGCAGCATCTTGATTGAGCGAGAAGATGTGCAGGCCAGGAACGCCTTCGGCAATCAGTTTGAGTCCCAGATCTACGCTGTAGTCCATTCCAATTCTGCGGGCATCCTCGTCGCTTTTAGCCGATTCGAGGCGAGCCAGCAGTTCGGCTGGAATTGCTGCACCCGAGAGCTGGGCCATGCGAATTACATTCTTTGCGTTCGCGATCGGCATCAGGCCAGCGAAGACTGGCAGATTGACACCGTAGTCACGGTTGGTTTGCACCAGGCGTTGATAGGCCTCAACCGTAAAAAACAGTTGCGTCATCGCAAACGACGCACCGGCATCCTGCTTCAATCGCAAGACCTTCGCATCATGTTCCAGCGAAGGCGATTCCGGATGAACCTCTGGAAACGCGGCCACGCCAACTTCTAGGTCAAACTCGTCTCGAGCGAGCTGAACCAACTCGAGTGCGGTCTTGATCTCGCCTCGCTCAAGGGCATCCGGCTGGTCTTTGGGCGAGTCTCCTCTCAGCGCGAGTATCGTTCCAACACCCGCATTTTGATAGCGGCTGATAATCTCTCGAGTCGAATCCTTGGTTGCCCCAACCGCTGTGAGATGACCGATGGTCAACACCTCGGGCGCCATGCGCTCGACAATTGCGAATGACTTCTCGCGATTTCCTCCGCCTGCACCATAGGTCACCGAGACGAAATCTGGCTCAGCTTCGAGAAGCTTGTCAAAGGTTGCCCAAAGTCGCTCTAAACCCGAATCATCCTTAGGCGGAAAGAACTCGAAGGACAGCGAAGGGCTTTCAGTTGCGGCTCGCATTCGAAGCACATCGCCCAAGCTGTCTGCCTGAGTTGCCTGAAATAGGGTGCGCTTCGGGTTGTTCATCACCCAAGTATATCGAAAAGGGGGTTGGCTAGAATTGAGAGTCTATGTTCCCCAGTCGTTCGCAAGATCTCCTCGATGCCGTGAAGAGCCGAGTCGTGGTCGCCGACGGTGCCATGGGAACCATGATCCAAGAAGCAAATCCATCGCTGGATGACTTCGAGAATCTCGAGGGTTGCAACGAAATCCTTAACGTTACTCGGCCAGACTTGATCGGCAAGATTCACCGCACTTACCTAGAAGCCGGTGCCGAGGCAATCGAAACCAATACCTTTGGCGCTAACTTTCCCAACCTGGCTGATTACGGAATCGCCGACCGAATTGAGGAACTCGCTCGCGCCGGAGCGCAAATTGCTCGAGAAGCTGCCGACGAGTTCTCGGCTACCCGTCAACGCTGGGTTTTAGGGTCACTCGGCCCAGGCACCAAACTTCCAAGTCTCGGTCACGAACGCTTTGCTGTACTGCGTGACGCATACCAGAGCGCCGCGCAGGGTTTGATTTCCGGTGGGGCAGATGCCTTACTGATTGAGACGGCTCAGGATCTCTTGCAGGCCAAATCGGCCATCATCGGCGCTAAGCGGGCCATGGCACAAACCCAAACTCGAATTCCGATCCTGGTCTCGGTGACAATCGAAACCACAGGCACAATGCTTCTGGGCAGCGAAATTGGGGCAGCACTGACCGCACTATCGGCACTGGGCATCGACGCGATTGGTCTGAACTGCGCGACCGGCCCAGCCGAAATGAGCGAACACGTCAGATACCTGTCGAAGTACTCGGAGCTGCCGCTCGTGGTAATGCCAAACGCAGGACTCCCGCAAATAGGACCACGAGGCGCTGTTTATCCACTGACCCCCGCTGAACTCGCAAATGCGCACCTGCAGTTCGTTCGCGAGTTTGGGGTCGGCCTGGTTGGAGGCTGTTGCGGCACCACGCCAGCCCACATCGCCGAACTCTCAAAGGCGATGCAGGAACAGCCGATTGGTTCCAGAACCTGGACCGACGAACCAGGACTTGCCAGCCTCTACCAACACCAACCGTTCGATCAAACCATGACTTACCTGTCGATCGGGGAGCGCACGAATGCCAACGGTTCGAAGGCCTTCCGAGAGGCAATGCTTAGTGAGAATTGGGAAGAATGCCTCGAGATTGCTAAATCTCAAACTCGAGAAGGTGCCCATCTGCTCGACGTGTGTGTGGACTACGTGGGTCGAGATGGCGTATCAGATGCACGCGAGCTGATTAGCCGCTTGGCGACTGCAACCACGCTTCCGTTAGTTCTTGACTCGACCGAGCCGCAAGTAATTGAGGCGGGACTCGAGTGCATGGGTGGCCGCGCGATGGTCAATTCGGTCAACTACGAAGACGGTGATGGCCCCAATTCACGCTTTGCTCGCATGATGCCGATTGTGCGCGAGCATGGGGCAGCAGTAGTGGCTCTAACAATCGATGAAGAGGGCCAAGCCCGAACTGCCGAAAAGAAGTTCGAGATTGCAGAGCGCCTGATTACAGATTTGACCCAAAACTGGGGGATGCGCCTCGTCGACATAACCGTTGACGCGTTGACTTTCCCAATTGCAACCGGTCAAGACGAGACTCGCCGCGACGCAATAGAAACGATTGAGGCAATTCGCCGAATCAATCAGGCATTCCCAGGAGTGCAGACAACCCTTGGGGTATCCAATGTAAGTTTCGGCTTGAGCCCTGCTGCTAGACACGTGCTCAACAGTGTGTTTTTGCACGAGTGTGTGAAAGTCGGTCTAACCTCTGCGATTGTTCACGCCGCGCGAATCATGCCGTTGTCGAAGATTCCTAAGGATCAACTCGATGCCGCTCTCGACCTCATCTACGACAAGCGAGAGTATGACGCCGATGGGAACGTCACCTTTGACCCATTGACTCGACTACTTGACGTCTTTAGCGGCGTCGATTCGCAGAGTGCACGCCAGACCAGAGCCGAAGAATTAGCCGCGATGCCACTTGAACTTCGCTTGAAGCAACGCATCATCGACGGCGAGAAGAAGGGTCTTGAGGCAGACCTAGACGAGGCTATGGCTGCCGGAATGCCTGCCTTGGCCATCATCAACGACCATTTGCTCTCTGGCATGCAGGTTGTGGGGGAGCTCTTCGGCAAGGGTGAAATGCAGTTGCCGTTTGTGCTTCAGTCGGCCGAGGTGATGAAAGCTGCAGTCGCTCACCTAGAACCGTTTATTGAACGCACTGACGAAACCGGCAAGGGGCGCATTCTGCTGGCGACAGTTCGAGGGGATGTGCACGATATCGGCAAGAATCTGGTCGACATCATCCTCAGCAATAATGGCTTCGAGACAGTCAACATCGGCATTAAGCAGACCATCTCTGAGATCATTCGACAGGCTGAGGAGCACAATGTCGATGTAATTGGCATGAGCGGCCTACTCGTCAAGTCAACTCTGATCATGAAGGAAAACCTTGAGGAGCTTGACCAGCGCGGATTAGCCGAACGCTGGCCGATTATTCTTGGCGGAGCTGCCCTCACTCGGGCATTCGTCGAGCAAGATCTCGCCGAGCAATTCTCAGGTGAAGTTCGTTACGCACGAGATGCGTTCGAAGGTCTTCGACTCATGGACACACTGATGCGAATCAAGCGTGGAGATTCGACAGCACAGTTGCCGCCACTCAAGAAGCGACTGGTTGGTGCTGCGTCGAAACTTGAACGAACCTCACCCGAGATGCTGCCAACTCGGAGCGATGTCGCAGTTGACAACAGAATTCCTAAGCCACCGTTTTTCGGCACCCGGGTGGTCAAAGGGATACCGATGCGCGATTACGCGAGCTTCCTCGACGAGCGAGCAACCTTTATGGGTCAGTGGGGGCTGAAGCCTGGTCGAAACGAGGATGGCCTCAGCTACGAAGAGCTGGTTGAAACCGAAGGACGCCCAAGGCTTCGTGATTGGATGCAACGCATACAGACTGAATCCATGCTCGAGGCAGCGGTTGTGTACGGCTATTTCCCAGCAGTGAGCGAGGGTGACGACCTGGTGATTCTTCACCATGGCCCAGAGGGTTTCGCTGGCGTACCGGCCTCGGACGGTGGCAGTGGCGGTGAGCCAGGCACAGAGAGAATGCGGTTTAGCTTCCCTCGCCAACAGCGCGATAGGCACCTTTGTCTGAGTGACTTCGTTAGTTCCCGAGAGTCGGGCAAGGTGGATGTGGTTCCGTTCCAATTGGTAACGATGGGAAACCGCGTATCAGAAATCGCCAACGAACTCTATGCAAAGAACAGCTACCGCGAGTACCTGGAGCTTCACGGGCTATCGGTGCAACTAACCGAGGCTCTGGCTGAGTTCTGGCACGCAAGAGTGCGGCAGGAACTTGGTTTCGCGGACGAAGAACCAAGCGAGGTGGAGGGCCTGTTCCGCCTTGATTATCGAGGCGCAAGATACTCGTTCGGCTACCCAGCATGCCCCGATCTGGAAGACCGAGTGAAGATGGTTGAGCTGCTCAAGCCAGAGGTTATCGGTGTGACCCTAAGTGAAGAGCTCCAGCTGCATCCTGAACAGTCGACGGATGCCATGGTTTTGCACCATCCAGAAGCCAAGTATTTCTCGGTATAGGTAGCCCGATGTCCGCTGATCAAGTTTCCCCAAAGCTCCTTGCTGATCGCGCGGCTGCGAGAGCGCGTAGCCATGAAATAGCGGTATGCGGCTCGGTAACTCGCTACTGGTACTACCCAGCAATCGAAGGATTCGATGGTGACCTGAATTCTGGCGCCAAACCGAAAACTCTTGTCATGATTCACGGTTACCGTGGCAACCATCGTGGTCTTGAAGCCATAGTTGGAGCACTCACTGACTTCAACGTAGTAGTGCCGGACTTACCAGGATTCGGTGATTCGACACCTTTGACGGATGACCACACGGTTGCAAATTACGCGGTTTGGCTAGCGGATTTCATAGCCGGTCTGAGACTCGAGCAGCCGCCGCTGCTGCTAGGGCACAGCTTTGGCAGCATTATCGTGTCGCACGCGGTCGCCAAAGGCTTAGACATCGAGGCACTGATACTTGAAAATCCAGTGTCGGCTATGGCTCTAAAGGGCCCAAAGCGAATTGGCACTAAAGTGGCGCAGGGTTTCTATGGGGTTAGCGCCAGACTGCCCCTACGTGCCGGCGAGCAAGCTCTAAAGAGTTGGCCCATGGTTCGCGGAATGAGCATCCTGATGGCCAAAACACGTGACCCCAAGCTGCGCCGCTGGATTCACGAGCAACACGACGCCAACTTCAGTGTTTTCGCAAGCAGAGAGGTCGCCATTCAGGCTTTCCATGCCTCGATTAGCGAATGCGTGGGGCAGTGGATTGAAGATTTTCGAGTGCCGACGCTG